>CALKCV010000404.1 GCA_938083405.1 uncultured Microcoleaceae cyanobacterium
TAAAAAGCAAATCGTAATGCTGGCGGCGCACGGCCTCTAAGGCCTCTAGCCCATTATTAGCCACAGCAGCCCTATACCCCAGCCTCTCCAGCGAAAGCACTGCCACCTTCTGATTCACCGCCACATCTTCCACCACCAAAATCCGTAACGGAAACTCCGAACCCAACTCGCTATCGAATAGAGGTTTGCGATCTTTCTTTTCTAGCTTCATAGAAATTGGTTGCGAAGCCAAAACAGAAACTAACACCTCATAAAGTTGAGATTGCTTGATCGGCTTGCTCAAAAAAGCAGCAAAAGATGCTCGATTCCCTACTTCTTCCGAACTTAGCTTGCCCACCGAACTCAGCATCACCAAAGGCAACTTTTCATGCCCGGGCATCGATTGAATCTGTACCGCCAGACTCAAACCATCCATCTCTGGCATCTGCATATCCAAAATCGCCAAATCGAAATCCGTTTCTTGCCGCAGCAATTTCAAAGCAGCCGCACCCGAATCAACAGCCTTTACCTTCATACCCCAAGAATCAGCTTGTAAACTGAGGATTTTGCGGTTAGTCTCATTATCATCCACAACCAACAGCCGTTTTTCTCTTAACTCCGGCCGAGGCACTTGCAGGTCAAGCTCTTTATTGTTTTCTGTCGCCCTTGCCTTAATACTAAAATAAAAAGTCGTTCCTTTTCCTGCCTCGCTTTCCACCCACATCCCCCCCCCCATTGCTTCGCACAAACGCTTGCTAATCGCCAAGCCCAATCCAGTACCCCCATACTTGCGAGTCATAGAAGCATCCACTTGAGAGAAAGGTTTAAAAAGTCGCTCCAGACGCTCTGGTGGGATTCCAATTCCCGTATCTCTAACAGCAAATTCTATGTTCTCCATTCCCCCGAACCCGTTAAGCGTTAAGCCTTCGCTTGCAGAATAGTTTTTCGCAACTACTGATACGACTACCTCGCCCTTTTCGGTGAACTTTACAGCATTAGACAGTAAATTTGCTAAAATTTGTCGCAGTCGAGTCACATCTCCTACAATAGCTTCTGTAGTTTGTGGATGGATCAGATAAGCTAATTCTAAACCCTTAGCGCTGGCAACAGAAGCCACTAAATCTAGAGCAGACTCTACGCACCTTCGCAGATTAAAAGGTTGCTCTTCTAACTCTAGTTTGCCCGACTCAATTTTCGCAAAGTCGAGAATATCGTTAATAATACTCAGCAAGCTATCGCTGCTGTTGCGGATAGTTTCGACAAAATCTCGTTGGTCTGACTGCAGTTTTGTATCCAGTAACAGTCCTGTCATCCCCACGATCGCGTTCATGGGAGTTCTAATCTCGTGACTCATCATCGCTAAAAATTCGCTTTTGGCTCGATTAGCTGTTTCTGCTTCTTGTTTGGCTTTTTCTAGCTCTAGGTTTTCGCTTTTGAGTTCGACGCTTTGTTGTTTTTCCTTTTCTACATAACAAGCTTGGGCAAGGGCAATTCCCACTTGCGCGGCCACCGATTCGAGTAATTCTATTTCTTCGCTACTCCAATGACGTTGGCGATCGCACTGATGCAACACCATTACTCCATTCGGTTCCCCTCTGTAAGAAGTTCGTACTGCCAAGATTGACTTTAACTCTACCAAGCAACACATATCCGATTCTGCCATAATCATCGGATGGCACTGGGCATCCTCCAGGGCCATCGCTCTTTCTTGCCTCAACAATTCCTCTACTTGCCGGTTCCCCTCCACCGGCACGGACATCCCCTCCATAGATTGATAACCCGTTTGTAAATATTGCGCTACCAACGGAAGTTGAGGGAGGGGTTGGCTAACGTAATTATAAATCAGACAGCGATTGACTCCGAAAGTTTCTCCGGTTAGGTTAACTGCGGTCTGGAATATTTCTTCGCTATTGAGAGTCGAACGAATTTCTTCCGTAAGTCGCTTTTGGAGCATCGCCTGTTGAATTTGCCGCTCTAAGGCTTCTTTTGAGTCGATCCGTTCGATTTCGTTGCCCACCCATTGAGCCATCAGTTCTAAAAATTGGCGATCGCTTGCCTTAAAATCTCGATCGCGACGATGGGGACTCGAAAAGCACAAACTTCCATAAACCTTTCCTTCTACCATCACGCGCACCCCAATATAGGCTTCTAGCTTAAAAAAGGTCGAATAAGCAGGATGGGACTTCCACTCGGAATTGCCCGCCGCCTCGAAGCTAATTGGTTCCTTTGTTTTTATCGTCTCGCTACAGAACGTCTGTCTCAGTTCGATAGAATCTCCCGCATTAATAGAAAAAGGAAATCCCGGTGACAGTTGGGCTGCTATTACATGGTAGCGATCGTCTTCTATACGAGAGAGAGTACCTATTTCTGTTTTAAACCGCATCCTCCCCATTGCCAAGAGTCTTTGCAAGCGTTGGTCGAAGTTTAGTTTCGGATCCGAAGCTACTTGATAAAGGGATCTAATTGCTGCTTCCGCTTCTTTGAGTTCTCTGTCTGTATGTTTTTGTTCCGTGATATCCGTAGCGATGCCCAGAAATCCCGCCTGTTTCCCCTCGCTGTCTCGCGTCGTTGTCACCACTAAATTCGCTAACAAATGAGTTCCGTCTTTTCTCAAATACGTCCATTCTCTAGGGGAAAAAATTCCTTGACGTTGCCAGTGTACTACAACATCAAATCCATCCATCGTTCTCCCCACCTGTTGGGTCATTTCCTTGCCTCGTTCTATCAGTTCCGAGGGCAAGTGAAATAAAGTCATATTTCGAGTGCCTACTATCTCCGATGCCTCATAACCGAGCATTTTTTCTGCCCCGGAGTTGAATACTGTCACCGTTCCCCCTGTATCGGTAGCTATTATAGCTACTTCTGTCGCTGCATCCAGAACTTGTTGCAATTGAGTATTGACTTCGGCCAGTTGCTTTTGAGTCTCTTTGCGATCGCTAATTGCCTCTACTACCAGAATGCTGCCACCTATTTCCCCATTGCTTTTATGCCAGGGATTAATTTCCCATCTAGTCCATTTTTCTGAACCGTCCGCCCTAGTTATCAGCTCTTCTTCGCATTTTTCCCCTACTCCAGCAAGACTAGCCTCGTGAATTTTTTTCCAGCGTTCGCCTCCTTCGGGAAAAATTTCGTAGTGAGGGCGACCTATAATTTCTTCCTCTTTTAATTTACAACCGTTTTCCGTTAACCAACGACGGTTCGCTACCAAATAGCGCATTTGGCGATCGAACATAGCTACCGCATGGGGCGTATATTCTACAAACAAACGTACGATTTCCTCGCTTTTTTCTAGTGCTAATTGGGAGCGCTTTCGAGTTGTGGTATCGCGCAGAATAATTAGCCCCCCCTCGATTTTTCCCGATTCATTTTTCAGAGGTGAATAGTGCCCCTCAAAAAATCCTTGCTTTCCCGTCTCTGGGATAACGTAGCTTCGATCCTCTACTTTTATTGTCTCTCCTGCTAAAAAAGCATTAAAAATTTGGTCTTCCCAATTTTCTTTTGATGACAAAGGAAATATTTTAAAAGCGGATTTACCTATAGCTTCATTCCGACTTATGCCCGACCACTCTTCTATTGCTTTGTTCCAGACGGTGTAGCGATATTTGCGATCGAAGGCAATTATGCCGTCAGCGCTGCTATCTATTAGCATTTCTGAAAATCGCTTTTCTCCCCTCATTGCTGTTTCTGTTTTTTCACCCTCGAATATCTCGCGGCTATGTACGATTATTTGCTCTACTCCATAGCTTTTTTCCGCTCCTTTCCCTTCCATTTTGTAGGTACGCCAACGACCTTTACCCTGACGAATTCTAGCTGTTATAGTTTTAGTTATTTCTCGGCGTTCTAGAATTGCTGTAAAGGAATCCCTTACAGATGATAAATCCTGGGGATGAATAAATTTAAAAGCATTTTTCCCTACCAACGCTTCGGGACTAACCCCAAAGACTTTCTCAAAAGAAGGGCTATTATAAAGAATGTTTCCCTTCTTGTCTACAATTGTTATAGCATCTGAAGATTTTTCCCGAACCAATTTTAAATTGTTTTGCTGCTCCAAGCAACATTCTTTTGAAACTGAACTACTAAAAATCATAGCACCCAGATGGCTTACAGCAGAAATAAACTCTATTAGTTCTCGTTCTTCTTTACGAATATTTTGGCTATAAAATAGCAATACAGCAATAACAGTATTGTTAGCTAAAATAGGTACTCCCAAAGCACTTTTTATGCCTATTATCTCGGCTTCTTTGGCAAGCCGATAAATGGTTTTTGGCAAGGCAGTAACATCTTCTTGCCACTGGGGCTGTTTGCTTATCCAGAGCCAACCCTGCAGGCATAAGCCCGGCGGAAATGTTTCTTTCTGACTCAAGCTATGGAATTTAGCTAGTTTGTCTCGAATGTCTGGCCGTCCGTACCACACTTGACTGCATTTGATTTTGTTAGTGTCACCATTGAGGACATAAGCCTCGGCGTAATCCCACCCCATGCTAAGACAGCCTTTTTCTAGCACCTTTGCCAAGGTTTTGTCAAATTCTTCGGATTGAAGCAGAGCTTGGGTCATAGCAAATGGAGTCCTAGTATGCTTAAAGAGGGGTTTACTTTTTGGCCGTTGTTATTTATTTTACCTAGATTTTAACCATTGAGCGTTGGCCAGAAAAAAAAGAGCCATTTTCGCCATATATTGCTATTGTGGAGCGATCGCTCTCCTAGTATTTTCTCATTGTCCTCCTCTTTCTGAAATCGACACAGAATCTTCTGCTACAAAAACCCGATCCTAGTATTGCTAAAATTTCCATCTCGGCATTTTTCACTAACACATCTTCTATTTTTTGTCAAGAGGCTAAAGCCACGGGCTCCATCTCTATTTGGAAATGAAGCCAAAAATGCGAGTGCGTTACTATATCTGCGCGAAGCAATCTGCTGTTTGTAAGCTTTATTCTAGGTGTTTATCTATAGAAGGCAAGTCTATTTAAAAAGAAACGATCGATTTCAAATTTAGTTCAAAATTCTTTGATGTTGGTTATTTTGTTAAAAAAGGTGTTTTTTTCTATTTTTAAATCTCAATATAGCGACCGAGCAAAGTTGCTTGGTGGGAATAAAATTCGCATCGAAGACAACAATTAACTTTCCTTGAGGAAGGACGAGCGAGCTATTTCAGTTACCACCTTTTTCATGACGATTATCGTAGCGGATTATATACTGCAGATACATCTGGAGTTGCGCTTTTGACTAGCAGTGCGATTTCTGGCTTCTTTAGACCGTGCCAGCGCTTAGTTCAGAAAGCTTTCGTTCCTGATAGCACTCTAAATTTCGCCAGAAATCGCGAATTGTAGTAAGCGTCAAAAACGCAATTTATTAGCCTCATGAGTATATTACTGTACGACGCAAGATAAATTCTGTTTCATTGTAGCTCGCCACAGTACATAACGAGTCGTTAAAGCAAGCGCGATCGTAGTGGCGATCGCGATCCAGTTTTGCTTCGCTGAAAGTTTTACTGGAACTAGACCGATGGAAAACAGAATTACAGCTTATCGTTATAGTAAATAATACTAAACTATCGCCTATAAAATTCAATAGAGGGAAAAGGGAAATGCAAGACAGATTTTTGCGATCGCATCTCCCACTCAATTGCGAACATTGTTGATTTACTCGATACTGCCCACTTCTGTTTAAAAACGATCTCGGATAACAATCCAAAGCATTGGGGAGATTAACTTCTTAATAAGATACCGGTGGAGCGGTTGCGTTTCAGGAACGTTAGACGTATAAGATACTGGAACTTTATTTTT
>CALKCV010000405.1 GCA_938083405.1 uncultured Microcoleaceae cyanobacterium
GTAATGTAAAGTAAATTAAATCCTTACCTAGTCAAAAACCCTTATAAAATCGGAATGTATAACAACTTTTTTGCTTCTCAGTCGGTAGAATTGCTAGTCCCAGAAGCCCCCGTACCCATCGATCGCTACCTGAAAAATCCCGAACAAATAGTTAAAGCCTTGGGAGACCCCAGTTGCATCGGTCGATTAAGCAATGATACTTATCAACTGAGAATGCGTCCCTTAAAATTCTTTATGTTAAAAATCGAACCCACAGTCGAAATGAAAATTTGGACGACAGCCGACGGTACGGTGCAATTAGAGTCCACCAATTGCGAGTTACGAGGTATAGAAACAATTAACGAACATTTCCAACTCGAACTAAGCGGCACAATGCAGCCTTATCGAGTTGGAGGAAAGACTTATCTTAAAGGAGGAGCAGAATTAGGATTGAAGATCTTTTTACCCCCACCTTTCACCATGATGCCCAAGTCCATGCTGGAATCTACGGGCAACAATCTTTTGGGAAGCATCTTGCTAAAAATGAAAAAAAGCTTGATGAGAGATTTATTGGTAAATTATCGTCAGTGGGCCGAAGAGAAATCTTTGGATTTGGTTGCTGCTTAAGTTTTCGCCGCACAATCTATAAATTATCGATTTGAGTAGCGATCGCTACTTATCAAAACCGAGGGGCAGCCTTAATTGCTGCCCCTCATTTTTGCAAGGACTAAAAGAAAGGCGGTGCTGCCTGGAAGGGCCCCAATCCAATAAAGCTTGTAAATGTTTTTTACTACCATATCCCTTATTTTTTGTCAAATCATATTCGGGATATTTAGCAGCCAAGCGCGAAATAAGCTCGTCCCGCCAAACCTTAGCCACAATACTAGCAGCAGCGATCTGTATAGAAAGACTATCCCCCTTAACGATCGTCACTTGGGGGATATGCAAATCGGGAACTGGCCGATTGCCATCGACCTTCACCAACTCAGGCTCGGGTTCCAGTCTTAAAATTGCTCGTCTCATTGCCAGCAGAGAAGCCTGCAAAATATTGAGGCGATCGATCTCCCGTACCGATGCGACCCCAATTTTACAATCAACGGCCACTTCTCGAATTTTAACCGCCAACACCAAGCGACGTTTTGCAGTTAGCCGCTTGCTATCCTTAACGCCACAAGCGACCAACGTAGAGAGAACTTCATCCGGCAAAATGGCAGCCGCAGCAACCACAGGTCCGAACAAAGCCCCCCGCCCTACCTCGTCAACACCAGCAACAGTCATTAAACACCAAGTCCCTTACATCGAGGAACCAGAACTAAGTAATTAATAATTAATAATTAATAATTAATAATTATTGGACGGACCTCGTCCCAAGGGCTTCTGAGCGTGAATACAGGCCTCGTCCGCGACAAAATTTTTGTTCGATTTATTCGGCAAGCCCTACTTATTCATCAATAGAAGCAGAAGAACGACGGCGACGGCGACGTACAACCTTCGGCTGCTCGGCCGTCCCCTCAGATTCACCCTCTACGTCCTCATCTTCATCCTCTTCTTCTTCCTCTTCCTCATACTCCTCCTCATTTTCAGAATCGCCACCGTCGGGATATTCTAGCTCATCCGCCGCTTCCTCAGACAACAAGCTAGAAGAATCGTTAGACTCAGGCTCTTGGGAATCTGGCGAGTCTTCGCCATCCTGGGCCTCAGCTAGATCGGTCCCAACATTGCCTGCAGTCCCTCCCTCTCCAGGTTCAACAACTTCTACCACAACTCCTTGACGATTCTCCAACGAATCATCTTCAAGCATAATCAAAGGAGAAATGCCCATCAAAGCATAAACATCCCGTTCCTCCTTAGTCATTTCCACATTAACTATCTCTGGGGGTTCAGCAACAGGCTTGACAATTTCCCGGGGGGAACGACCAGAACGGGTGACTTCTTGGCGAGTTCCAATCTGGTAAGTATCAGGAACCCGGGAATAATTGTTGCCTGCTGCTCCACCAACCACCAATCCAATAGATTCGTCTTCTGCAATCGCACCCACATTCTCCTCTACTCGACGACGGTGGCGGCGGTGGCGGCCGCGCGTCGATTCTTGATAGCTTGGATGGTTCAACAACTCCACCTCCGGCAAATTCCCTTTGGCTTGCGAGTCCCAATCAGAAGAGCTTTCCCATGAAGGTCGCGTCACATCGTTCCCAGTCGAAGCCAGCTGAGGAGTCTTACTCCAGACTGGAGACGGAGACTCAACCGTCTCCACCGGAGGCACTGAAACAACCCCACTCTTAGGAGATTCGGGTTGAATTGTGCCCTCACCAGGCAAGCTAACCAAATGCCCCAATCCATTACAAGTCGGACAGGGGCAGCCAAATAGCTCGTAAATATTCTGACCTTGCCGCTTGCGAGTCAACTCCACCAAACCCAACTCCGATAGCTGGGAAATCTGAGGCCTAGCCTTATCAGCCCTCAATACCTGATTAAAATGCTCCAAAACCTGTAATTGGTCTCGGCGGGAATCCATGTCAATAAAATCGACAATAATAACCCCCGCGACATTACGCAGCCGCAACTGGCGAGCGATTTCTGTAGCTGCCTCGCAGTTAGTCCACAATACCGTTTCCCGCGCCGTAGCCGATCGCGTAAAAGAACCAGAGTTGACATCTATTACCGTCAAAGCCTCAGTCGGCTGAATAATAATGTAACCCCCCGAAGGCAGGTCCACCCTGGGCCTGAGAGCTTCGCGAATCGCCGCGTTGACCCGGAAATATTCCAAAATCGGTCCGGCTTCGCGGTGGTGGTCGATCGAGACCTGGGGTGTCTTACTTCCGCCCCAACTGACCAAATGTTGCTTAACCCGCTTGACACCATCGCTAGAATCGACAACTATGCGATTGACATCGGCATTGTACATATCCCGCAAGACTCGCTGAATAAAATCGTTATCCCGATTCAACAAAGCCGGGGGCCGATTCGAGCTTGCCTCCTGTTGGATTGACTCCCACTGGCCCTGGAGGGTTTCCAAATCTTCCACGATCGCATCAATCTCCATGCCCTCCGCTTCCGTGCGTACCAATAGGCCCATTCCCGCAGGCTTAATCAAAATCGCCAGAGCCCGCAAGCGATTGCGCTCGCTTTCCGAGGTTAGTCGTCTCGATAAGTTCACCCCTTTTCCGTAGGGCATCAGTACCAAATAGCGACCGGGTAAACTAATGTTGCCGGTCAATCTTGGCCCTTTATTCCCCGTTGGTTCCTTCATTATTTGGACTAGGACTTTTTGTTGGGGTGTCAACAACTCCGTAATCGCACCAGAAGTTCGCTTGAGGCGTACCGGTCCCAAATCGCTAACGTGGATAAACCCATTTCGTTCTGGATCGCCAATATTAACAAAGGCCGCATCTATACCGGACAAGACATTTTCCACTATTCCCAGATAAATATCGCTTACCTGATGGTTGCCGGTAGCTACTACCAGTTCTTGAATTTGGTCTTCAGAAAATACGGCCGCAATCCGATGCTGCTCCGCAATAATAATTTGCTTCGGCATTCTACTTCCTCAACTATTTTTCTCTTTCTATTTCTTTTGTGTTACCGATTTTCCCAATACGATCGAGCCTGCAGATGTGCGAGGAAAATCGATTTTTTGAAGGCTTTTTGCTGGTAGTCATGCAAAAACTATTGCTTTTAGTTAAACGATCTATTCGTTGTTGCGAATTTAACAGATGCGTTAACTGCTTTAAAGATATTTAAGTTCTTTCTGAAGGCTGAATTAATCTGGGTGCATCTCAATTTTGAAGAAAACAAAAATTTTAACGCTTTTAGGCAACAGGCAACAGGCAACAGGAAAAAGAGGTTTTCTGTTTGTTGTCAAAAAGTATTTTTACAAATATGGGATGCTCCCATTAATCTTTTGTCAACCTTCTTCTTTCAAAAAGTTTCAAGGTAAAAGGTCTATCTATCCTTGGCCTCGATCGCGAAAAGTCGCCCAAATCTCCCTTCTTATCTTAACAGAAGAGGGTTATGTTTGGCGGGCATTACTACCATAACTCTTCGTCAATGCCCGAGCGCTTCTTCTATTGGCGGCTAGCCGCCCATAAGGGCTGCTTTTTACTCTTTAATCGACACAAAATTTATTGGGAAAACCTCGCACAAACTACTACAAAAATGTAGTTTTTTTATTTCCCACAGTCGGCTAATTAGTTGTAATTATCTGTTTCTATTTGCGTCATCTAAAAAGGGTGCATTTCAATCATCTAATTACTTTTTGTAGGAGCCAGTCAGTGAGTGTGAATTTATTTTTTCTGCCAGCTAACAACTGACAACGTTCCAACGTTCGTTCCAAAAAGCGAGATTGGTTCGCTTCATGCATTGACGTACACCCGTTCTCAATTAAATTATTGAGATGCACCCCTCGAATTCATCCCGTGTTTTTGATTAATGACATCAGGCGTCTGGCCTAAATAGAAGCAACGTCCCTCAGAAATAATCCCGAACGATGAACTTGCAATAGCTCCACTTTAACGCCGCTAACTTGCTCCAGCATATAGACAACATGCTGCGGTTGCAGTACGGTCCCGTCATTGCAATAGCTACCAATATAGCGTAATAAAGCCTCCAACTTAAAATCTTCGCACGGACTCAAATTATTCGAGGATGCATTAGGGAGTAAAAATCCACGGTCTGTATTGCCCAAATCGGAAAAGCTCTTGGGGAAATCAGTACTGCCAGAAGAGGGAAAGTCCAGCAACTCCAACTGCCCGAGGCGATCGCGCAAATTAACTACCTTTACCTTACCAGACTTAGTTTTCTTTTCCCACAAACAGGAATTCCCATCCATAACCTCCGAAACCCAGCGGCTCCACAAGGGCTCGAACCCATCCTCCGCTTCAACTACAGCCACTTTTAGAAAATACTCGGCCCGCTCCACAAGCCTACTTGCCACGGGACTTGCCAAATCCACAGGCTCGACGCTATAAATCGGAACCTCTGGGGGCAAGCGATCGCTCAACCTCTCTTTAAACTCTAGGGCATCCATGGCCTCGCTCAACTCAAAATCGACAATTTCCCCCGTGCTAGTTGTGCCCAAAGGCAAAGCAGAAGCAATCATAATACGAGGGTTTGGATGAAAACCACCGCTAAAAGAAATTGGTATTGCGGCTCGCCGCACTGCCCGTTCGAGCAATTTTGCTAAATCCAAATGGCCTATAAAAGCCATGTCTCCCAATTTTCCAAACCTAGCCCGCAGCCGCAACAGCTTAGTCGTTTTCGGCTCGAAATGACCGGTAAACTTTGGAATTGAAGGCGGTTCGATAACCACATTATGCCCCAAATCGGGACCGCAAACCCCACAATGAGAGCATCCCTCAAAAGAACAATCGGGGACTGTGGCCGCCTCCAAGGCCCGCTGCCAATCCTCTTTTAACCAATTCTTATCAATACCAGTATTGATGCAATCCCAAGGCAAAGGTCGGTCTAAATCTTCTGGCATCTTTTTTCTCAAGCACGAAAGAATGAGATCCCAACTTTCCATTCGCGTAACGCTTGCTTTATCGTTAGTGGCAAATTCAGGAATGTTTTTATCCTCAAAGAGGTCCTCTGCTGAGGCAATGGCTTGACACCAAGCACCGAAGGCCCGGTCTAAACTTTCCCACCAAGCATCCATACCAGCGCCCAATTCCCAGGCCTTGCGAATGACAGTCCCCAGACGGCGATCGCCCCTTCCCAAAAAGTCCTCCATCACGGACAATCGGACATCGGTATAGTTGGCCTTAATCCCTTTCATCGGGCGAAAAGCCTGTTTCAGCAAAGCTTGTTTCCTTTCCAACTCTCCCTTGGAGACGACAAACCATTGAAAAGGCGTATGAGGTTTGGGAGTAAAGTTAGAAATCGTCAAATTAACTTGTAGCCTTCGTCTGTCCTTGGCCCTGCACTCTTGCTGCAACCAACGTACCGTCTCGGCAATGCCCAGGACATCCTCATCGGTCTCCCCTGGCAGCCCGATCATAAAATAGAGCTTGACTTTATCCCAACCTTGTTCGCGAGCGATTTTCACTCCTCGCAGCAAGTCTTCGTTAGTCAGGCCCTTATTAATGACATCTCGCATTCTCTGGGTGCCTGCTTCTGGAGCGAAGGTCAGATTTGGTTGGCGATTTCCACCGATAATATTGGCAATATTTTCATCGAACCTATCTACCCGTTGGCTGGGTAGGGATAGAGAAATATTTTCATCTTTGAGGCGATTTTTAATTTCCATGCCTACTGCAGGCAGGGATAGATAATCCGAACAGCTTAGGGATAGGAGGGAAAATTCGTTATAGCCGGTTTCTCTGAGTCCTTTTTCTACAGCATCCACCACAGATTCCGGTTCTACATCTCTTGCCGGGCGAGTGAGCATACCAGGTTGGCAGAAGCGACAGCCTCGGGTGCAGCCCCTTCGTATTTCTATTACTAGGCGATCGTGGACTGTTTGGATGTTGGGGACTAGACCGATGGAATAGGCAGGCATTGGGGTTGCCACTCGTCTGAGTATTCGCTCTGGTACCTCTGGGCGTATTGGCATTACTGCCCCATTAGGTTTCCTTTCATAAAATTGAGGTACATATACCCCCGGCACCTGTGCCAAATCTAAGAGTAGTTCTTCTGGCTTTAAGCCGTTGGCTTTGCTTTCTTCTATTACTAAGCCTATTTCTGGTAAGAGCTCTTCGCCGTCTCCCAGGACGATGAAGTCGAAGAAATCTGAGTATGGTTCTGGGTTGGAAGTGGCCGTTTGCCCCCCGGCAAAAATCAAGGGTAATTTTTGGTTATTGGCTTCTTTGGCTTGTCTTTGTCTTTCTCTTTGTCTTTCAAGCCAGGTTAAGGGTATGCCAGCTAAAGAAAGCATTTCAAGGATATTAGTGGCTCCGAGTTCGTAGCTGAGGCTGAAGCCCAAGATGTCGAAATCTTTTAGGGGGCGTTTTGATTCTACTGCGAATAATGGGGAACCAGCGGCCCTCAATTTTGTTGCTAGATCGGGGGCGGGTAAGTAGGCGCGATCGCACAGTTGTCTCGGTTGGGCGTTGATAATGTTATAGAGGATTACATGGCCCAAATTGGAAGCCCCTACTTCGTAAACTTCTGGAAAGGTTAAGACCCAACGGGTTAAGGCCTGGTCCCACGGTTTGTGTTTGGCTCCTAATTCGTTACCGAGATAGCGGGCCGGTTGCTGTATTTCTGATGCGATTGCAATGCTCATGTTCTACCTAGCTTGTTTTGGGAAGGTTAGTGGCTTGGGCGAAAATGTCCCCGTCCATTTTGGCTTCCCTTTTTATTATAAAGATTTAGGACTCCATAAATACAAATTGTAATTTATGCTTTAAATGCCTCGCTCCCTACTCCATATGCTATTATTTTAGGATAATTCAGCTTGAGTTCTGTATAACATCCTATTTT
>CALKCV010000406.1 GCA_938083405.1 uncultured Microcoleaceae cyanobacterium
TTTGAGAAACCGGGTTTCTAAGATATCGCCAACGATCTACGGATTGCTATAGCACTGTTTCTGGCAAAAAGTAAAATGCGACAAATCCTACGTTTGATCTTCTTCTTTCTTCTGGGTTTATTTCTGTCTTTAATTCCCCAACTTATCTCGGGTAGCGCTCCTTTTGCTACTGCTAAAATATCCGAAACGGCTCGCCAAGTAACGGTGAGAATATTTACTCCCTGCGTGGCTGGTTCGGGGGTAATTGTGGGGCGAGAAGAAGACAGTTATACCGTGGTAACTAACCGCCACGTCGTGGGGGATGACTGTGGGGAAAATAACTGTAAGATTTTAACTGCGGAGGGTTGTTTTTATTCTGCTAAATTACTGCCTTTTACTGGTTTGGAAAAGTTTGATGTTGCTAAGGTGGAGTTTGGCAGTTCTAGCAGTTATCCAGTTGCTAAGTTGGGAAGTTATGGAAGACTTGAGGTGGGGGATCTTGTCTATGCGGTGGGGTTTCCGAATTGGCGGTGGCGGGATGAGGAGACGGTGGAAAATACGCGAGATTTGGGGTTAAAGGCTTTTATTTTGACGGCGGGAAGGGTGGGTATGAAACCAGAACGCTTTCTGGAGGAGGGATATCAATTGGGTTACACTAATGACATTATGGAAGGATCGAGAGATTCAGCAAACAGAAAGCGATATTGAGGTCCCGATCCTTACGATTGGGGTCCCCAGGGACCGCCCCAAGGAAAACCTGTAGAGTATCTTTCTGGATCGGGATTAGTAGTTATAGGAGGTAAAGATGAGCGGTCTTGAGAAAATCGCGATCGGCGATCTAGTTTTAGTAGCCTTACCCGTCCATAATCCCCCAGGACGAGAACAACAAGGAATTAGACCTGCGGTAGTAGTGGGAATACCTTTAGGAGAAATACGCTATCCAACTATAGCGATCGCGCCTTTAACTACCACCAGTGGTTCTTGGTCTAGCAACAATCCTATTCTCTACCCACTACTCCCGCCAGCGAAACCGAGGTAACTCAGTTATTGAGAGATATTTTAGAAGTATTAGCAGTAGTTCACCAGGAGGGAATTATTCACCGAGACCTCAAACCCTCTAATTTAATGCGTCGCCGCCCCGATAATAAAATAGTAATTATTGACTTTGGCGCGATTAAACAACTGACAACCCAAGTTTTAATATCTCAACAGCAAATTAGCAAGACTGTGCCCATAGGCACGGAAGGATATATGCCAAAGGAGCAATAACTGGGTCATCCACGATTGGCAAGCGATATTCATGCAGTAGGAATAATCGCCATTGAAGCCCTCACTGGTATTGCCGCCAATTCCTTACCCAGAGACGGCAATAGTTTAGAAATTGTCTGGAGAGACCGCGTCTCGGTTAGTCCCAAACTGGGAGATATTTTAGACAAAATGGTGAGCTACAATTACCAAAGTCGCTATCAAAATGCCGGGGAAGCTTTAAAGGCAATCAATTATGTTAAGATGCCGAAGACAATTCCCTCGCTGCCGACAACAATTCAACAGCAAAAGTTTAAATTAAATCCCCAAATATTAATTATTATTGTAGCAATATTAGGACTAATTTGCGGTATATTGGCTGTTATTAAATCCCAACAAGAACCGGAGTACGAATATATTCAGCCAGGGAAAGATTTGAAGTTTGAAAAATAAACCCGTAGAACAGACATCTTGCCTGTTACAAATATTTGAGATATAATCGTATCAGTTTAGACAACTAAGCCCATGAAAAACCGAATTGTTATAGACCCCAAAATCCATCCAGGCAAACCAATAATAAAAGGAACCAGAATTCCCATTACCCGAATTCTTGGAGGACTGGCAGGAGGTATGACCGTACAAGAACTATGTACCGAATATGAAGTTGGCACGGAAGACGTCCTCGCTTGCCTCAGTTACGCTACCGACTTGATTGAAGAACAAGAATTTTATCCGCTGCAAGTTGGAGGGTAGCTGTGCGATTTTTAATAGACGAAGATTTGCCGCGTTCTACAGCTAATATGTTGCAAAAATACCAACATGAAGGTATCGACGCACGCGATATCGGTTTTAGAGGTGCGGATGATTCGCAAATTGCAGCAATAGCAAAAGAAGGTGGTTTGTGCCTTTTGACGGGTGACTTTGACTTTGCCGATATTCGCAACTATCCCCCAAAACAATATCCTGGAATTGTGGTTTTTTATATACCAAGCAATGTCAATGTGACTTACATTCTAAGTTTGCTCGAAAGCTTTTTACAACAAGAACAAATTCTCGAACAGTTACCAGGAAAATTAGCGATTGTCGAACCAGGTAGAGTACGCATCCGTACAGATTAACGACGGGCGATCGCTCTTCCCAAACAACTGTTAAAAGTAGGGGGCGCTGCGGCGCACCTTACCGTTCCTCCCGACGTGCTTTAATAACAGTCGCGCTCAAAGCCTCCCCAGAAACTCGAATAGAATCTCGAAATTTCCTCAGAGAAGCCAACAATTCCTCCTTTGTTAGCTGCGGCACTTTTCGGAAGCGGTCAGCATCGAATACTGCATCTAGACGTTCCCACAGTTCGTCGGTTTGCTGCCGTGGCGTGGTTTTTACGGGGTAAAAAAATCCTACTACTCGACCGTCTTGTTTTACACGCAAAGACTCGTCTTTGGCAGATAGCACTTGTTCTTGTAGTTTACTGATATCTATGTTTTTCATCTTTGCCATCCTTTTTGTCAATTGTTAATCGATCTAAAGCCCAAATTCTTTAGAATATTAAAACCACTTCCAGCACCATTAGAGATCCTCTTATGACATTTTCACCCATAGTGCGGGCCTTAAGCCGATCGCCCCTTGCCAGCGAACTCCTAACCAAACTCGAAGGACAATGCCTGCAACTGACGGGCCTCCCCCGACTGCCCAAAGGTTTAATCGCCTCCGCCCTGGCCCAAGAACGAGAGCAAAATTTATTCGCAGTCACGGCCACCCTAGAAGAAGCAGGTCGTTGGGCAGCCCAACTAGAAGCGATGGGGTGGCAGACGGTTCATTTTTACCCCACCTCGGAAGGATCTCCCTACGACGCCTCCAACTCCGACGAGATTATCTGGGGGCAGATGCAGGTACTAGCAGACCTCGTGACGAGCGATGTCGGGAATAAGATGGCCATCGTGGCAAGCGAGCGATCGCTCCAACCCCACCTACCACCACCAACAGAATTTCAACCCTACTGCCTCACTTTCCAGGCGGGAATGACGTCTGCGATCCCCCCCGGCCCCCCTTCAAAAGGGGGGGGAGAGATAAAATTAGACGAAACTCTCGCCCGCATGGGATACGATCGCGTATCTCAAGTAGAAACGGAGGGGCAGTGGAGTAGGCGCGGAGATATCCTCGATATCTTCCCAGTAGCGGCGGAGTTGCCGGTGCGACTGGAATGGTTTGGCGACGAACTCGAAAAAATCCGAGAATTCGATCCTTCCACCCAGCGATCGCTCGATAAAATAGATTCTCTCATCCTCACTCCCACCAACTTCAACCAGTGGCGCTTGGGGGAAGAAGAAGGGAGCGATCGTCACCTCAATTTTACCTCCCTGACAGATTACTTGAGCGACAATACATTAATAGTAATAGACGAAATCGACCAATGCGCGGCCCACGGCGATCGCTGGTTCGACCATATAGAAGAACAATACCGGGAAACATCCCAAACATCCTCCAAACTCCATCGCCTCTTCAAAGACGCGCTGAAATCTGTCGAACCCTTCGCGCGAGTATATTTATCCGAACTCGTAAAAGAAACTTCCAGCCAACTAATCTCCAACCCTTATACCCTCAATTTAGCCAGTCGCCCCCTGCCCGTAATACCTCACCAATACGCGCAACTGGCAGAAACTATCCGCAAAGAACGCGATCGCCGCTTTTCGATTTTCCTAATCTCCGCCCAACCCTCCCGCACCGTATCCTTATTACAAGAACACGACTGCCCCGCCCAATTTATCGACAACCCCAAAGATTACCGGGCCATCGACAAACACCAAACCCAACACGTCCCCGTAGCGCTCAAATATAGCGGCATTGCCGAACTAGAAGGATTTATATTGCCTACCTTTCGCTTAGTGGTAGTAAGCGATCGCGAATTTTACGGCCAACACTCCCTCGCCACTCCCACCTACATTCGCAAGCGCCGCCGCGCCGCTTCCAAACAAGTAGATCCGAACAAACTGCAACCGGGAGATTATGTAGTTCACCGGGAACACGGCATCGGCAAATTTATCAAACTCGAAAGCATCACCATCGACAACCAAACCAGGGATTATTTAACTATCAAATATGCCGACGGTTTGCTCAGAGTCTCGGCAGATCGAGTCGGAAGTCTCTCGCGCTTTAGAACCGGCGATCGCAAGGCCCCCAAATTAAACAAACTCACCGGCAAGAATTGGGAAAATACCAAAAACAAAGTCCGCAAGTCGATTAAGAAACTAGCAGTCGATCTCTTAAAACTCTACGCCCAGCGATCGCAACAGCAAGGTTTCGCCTACCCCCCCGATACTCCCTGGCAGGAGGAGATGGAAAATTCCTTCCCTTACCAACCGACGCCAGATCAGTTGAAAGCAACCCAAGACGTCAAGCGGGATATGGAGAGCGATCGAGTGATGGACCGCTTAGTTTGCGGCGATGTCGGTTTTGGTAAAACCGAAGTCGCCATCCGGGCCATATTTAAAGCAGTTATCGCCGGCAAACAAGTAGCCATGCTCGCCCCCACGACCATTTTAACCCAGCAACACTACCATACTCTCAAAGAACGTTTCGCCCCCTATCCGATTAACATAGCCCTGTTGAACCGGTTCCGCACTAGCAGCGAAAAACGGGAAATTTATCAGAGATTGACTACTGGAGAGATCGATATTGTCGTCGGCACCCACGCCATTTTGGGTAAAAAAGTTAATTTTCGGGATTTGGGGTTATTGGTAGTCGATGAAGAACAACGCTTCGGAGTGAACCAGAAGGAAAAAATCAAGAGCCTGAAAACTCAGGTTGACGTGCTAACTCTGACGGCAACGCCGATTCCCCGTACCTTATATATGTCTCTGTCTGGGGTGCGGGAGATGAGCGCGATCGCTACGCCGCCCCCCGCCCGCCGTCCGATAAAAACTCATTTGGCACCTTTGGCCTGGGAAACGGCGCGGTCTGCCATCCGCCAAGAATTAGACCGGGGCGGTCAGGTGTTTTATGTGGTGCCGAGGATCGAAGGAATAGAAGAGGTTGCCGGGAAGTTGCGAGAAATCGTTGGGGGGGCGAGGATAGCGATCGCCCACGGACAGATGGACGCGACGGAGTTGGAATCCATCGTCTTGGCTTTTAGCGCTGGGGAAGCGGATATTTTGGTATGTACTACGATTATCGAGTCCGGTTTGGATATTCCTCGGGTCAATACTATTTTAATAGAAGACGCTCATAAATTTGGTTTGGCGCAGTTGTACCAGTTGCGCGGGCGCGTCGGGCGAGCGGGTATTCAAGCCCGGGCCTGGTTGTTTTATCCTACCGGTGTCGACGGCAGGGCCATGTTGAGCGAGGATGCCCAGAAGCGTTTGAGAGCGATTCAGGAGTTTACTCAGTTGGGTTCCGGCTATCAGTTGGCCATGCGGGATTTGGAGATTCGCGGGGCGGGGGATATATTGGGGGCGCAGCAGTCGGGGCAGATTAATGTGGTGGGATTCGATCTTTATACGGAGATGTTGGAGGAGTCAATTTGCGAAATTAGAGGTCAGGAGATTCCCCGGGTTGACGATACCCAAATCGATCTGAAGCTGACTGCTTTTATTCCGGCGGATTATATACCAGATTTGGAACAGAAGATGGGCGCTTATCGGGCGGTGGCATCTGCCGGCAGCCGGGAGGAGTTGAAGGAGATCGAGGTCGATTGGTGCGATCGCTACGGCGCTATTCCGACATCGGCACTGGAACTTTTGCGGGTGATGGAGCTCAAACAGATCGCTAAAAAATTAGGTTTTTCGCGGATCAAACCCGAGGGCAACCAGCACGTCGTTTTGGAAACGCCGATGGAGGAACCGGCTTGGAATTTGCTGAAGGACAAATTGCCGAAGCACTTGCATTCGCGTTTTGTCTTCGAGCCTGGTAAGGTCAAGGTTCGCGGTTTGGGAGTGTTGAAAGGGCACAAGCAGTTGGAAAGTTTAATCGAGTGGTTGCAGAAAATGGAGGGAGCGTTACTGGAGGCGAATAACAATTAATAATTAACAATTAACAATTAACAATTATTGCATTTTTTAAAACTATGAGTAAAGTAGGGTGCGCACCGCGCACCAGCATTAAGATTTCCCCAGTAGTAGCTTCCCTGGCACCAGCATTGAGATTTCCCCAGTAGTAGGTAGGGGCGTGAGTCTTGTGCTGGTGCCAGGGAAGCACCCTACTATAACCCAATTGTTAATTGTTAATTGTTAATTATTAATTCATATAATACTTCAACCACTCGCGTCCTCGCTGCAACAACTCTTCTAAACTCTCTACCAGGCACAAGCGGCCTTTACCGTCAGCACTTGCAGTTGCTAAAATTTTGCCATCGGGGCTCCAACTGATACTCGTTACCTCATCCATAAGGCTTCGGAATTCCGCTATTTGATTTCCCGCCAAATCCCACAAACGAGCGCTCCCGTCAGCGCTTGCCGTTGCCAATATCCCCCCTGCTGGACTAAAACTTATGTTGGTAACGGGGGCGGTATGGCCTCGGAATTCCGCTATTTGGTTTCCGGCCAAATCCCACAACCTGGCAGTGCGATCGCGACTGGCAGTTGCTAAAAACTGGCCGTCTTTACTAAAACAGACCGTCGTTACGGAGTCGCTATGTTCTTGGAAAGTAGCTATTAGTTCTCCGCTTAAATTCCACAACTTTGCGGTAGCGTCAACGCTTGCAGTGGCTAGAATCTTGCCATCGGGGCTAAAACATACTCTCGTTACCGGGTTCTCGTGTCCTCGGAACTCCGCTATTTGATTTCCTGCCAGAGCCCACAACTTTGCGGTAGCGTCAGCGCTGGCAGTTGCTATTAGTTCTCCGTCTTTGCTGGAACTTACGCTCCAGATCGAGTCGTTATGTCCTCGCAACTCGGCTATTTGATTTCCTGCCAGATCCCACAACTTTGCGGTAGCGTCAGCGCTGGCAGTTGCTATTAGCTCTCCGTCTTTGCTGGAACTTACGCTCCAGATCGAGTCGTTATGTCCTACTAACTCCGCTATGAGATTTCCTGCCAGATCCCACAACCGAGCGGTACGATCCACGCTACCAGTTGCCAGGCCGCCCTTGGTAAAACAGACCTTCATTACCCAGGCAGTATGTCCTCGCAACTCGGCTACTAGATTTCCCTCCAAGTCCCACAAACGAGCGGTTCCATCTACGCTAGCAGTTGCCAGGCGATCGCCTGTTGGGTTAAAACATACTCTGGTTACGGAGTTGCTATGGCCGACTAATTCCGCTACTGGGTTTCCCGCCAGGTCCCAAAGGCGAGCGGTTCCATCCGCGCTAGCAGTTGCCAGGCGATCGCCTTTGGGACTAAAACAGATAGTTTTTATAGAGGCTTTATGTCCCAATAACTTCACTCCCCCATCGCCCCCCAAGTCCCACAAGCGGGCCGTGCGATCGTAACTGGAAGTTACCAGCCTCTTGCCGTCGGAACCAAAACAGATACTCGTTACCGACTCAGTATGTCCTACTAACTCTCCTATCTGGTTTCCCGCTAAATCCCACAACCTGGCGGTTCCGTCCAAACTCGCACTTGCGATCGTCTTACCATCGGGGCTAAAACATACTTTTGTTACCGATTGGCTATGGCCGACCAAATCTGCTTGGCGATCGCCTTTTAAGTCGCACAAGCAAATGCTTCCGTCTAAACTGCTAGTTGCCAGCAGATCGCCTTTGGGATGAAAACTCGCGCTGGTTACTGCGTCGCTGTGGCAGACTAACTCATTTATTTTGTTCCCTGCCAAGTCCCACAACCAGGCAGTTCCATCTAAACTTGCAGCAGCCAGCATCTTACCGTCTGGACTAAAACAGGCGCTTGTTACTGGGGCGTTATGTTCTCGGAAGGTGGTTATTAGCTCCCCTGCAAAATTCCATAACCTGACCGTGCGATCGTAGCTAGCGCTTGCCAGATACTCGCCGTCGGGACTCCAGCTTACGCTCAATAATGGGTCGCTATGGCAGACAAACTCTTCTATTTTTTTCCCCGTCAGATCCCACAACTTGACGATGCCATCGCTGCTGGCGGTTGCGAGGAATTTTCCTTGGGGGTTAAAACTTATGCTCGTTACCGAAGCGGTATGCCCGGATAAAGAAGCTATGAGATTCCCGAACAAATCCCACAAGCAAGCGCTGCGATGGTTGATGGCAGTTGCTAGCATCGTGCCATCGGGGCTCAAAGAGACATCAGTTACCCAGTCGCTGTGGGGGTATGAGTTGCGCTCTTTGATTTTAGCTAGGATTTGCTGCAGGGCAAATAGGGGACTGCTGGCGGGGTATTTTTCTAGGGGGCGATCGTCTCGTACAATTTTTAGTAAGGCCGAGCCGGTTTTGATGGCCCAGACTAGGGATGGGAGTTCTCCTTTACGCCGAAACTCAAACTCCCGCAATGCTGTCGAAGCCGCCCGTTCGAGTCTGCTGCCTTCTTTGGCTTCGACGATTAGGCTTTGGGCTTCTTCGTTAGCCTCTTTTAAGATTTTTTTGGCTTTTTTTTCTGCTGCTAGCTCTTCTTCCAGGCTGGCTCTAATAAAAACGCTATCATCGTTATTTAGGTTTTTATCCCTCCCCCAGTCTAAAGCTTCCTGTAATGCTTTGCCTCGCAACAAGCGGGATTTATCTTGTCGCTGCGATCGCAACCAAGCATTAATTGCTTCTGAATACGGACGAAGTTTGTCGAGTTCCCTTTCTATCCATTCCTCGTTAAATATCTCTTTATAGATTGGGTTATAAACTTTTAAGCGACTGTTTTTTTGTACTATTAAACCAGACAGTCGCAGTTGGTTGCGATCTTCAGAACTATAGGCATTGACTCCCACTTTTGAATTTAAAATATCTTGATACAAACCCAACAGTCTGTTGATATTTTGTTTGTTGTTCACAATGCGATCGCGAATTGTGCGCAAATGTTCTGGGTTATCTTTCATTTCCCAATTTTCTACCGTATAAATTCTTACAAATTCTGCAATATTTGCAATTTTTGCAATTTT
>CALKCV010000407.1 GCA_938083405.1 uncultured Microcoleaceae cyanobacterium
CCTGGCCATGTCCCACCTTTCAGCAAATACGACCCTTTTATTTTAAGAAAAACTTAGGAAAAAATGCGGGCCATCCTGTAGAAAAAGGGTAAACTAATAAAAAAATCCCCCGAAAGCCAACCCAAGAATCATTATGGTACAAGAACTGGCAATAGAAACTCGCGGACTGACCAAACAATTTGACAGACACGTTGCAGTTAACGACCTTTACCTGCAAGTCGCCCCAGGAGAAGTTTACGGCCTCATAGGGCCCAACGGTGCCGGTAAAACTACCCTATTGCGAATGTTAGCCACAGCGGAAGAGCCCACCACCGGGGAAATATATATTAGCGGGGAAAGGCTATCGCGCGATGTTGCATCCGCAACGCTTCGCGATCGCACCAACCAAACCCTCAAACAACGCCTCGGTTTTCTCCCAGACGACTTCCCAGTTTACGACGAATTAAACGTTTGGGATTATCTCGACTATTTCGCCCGACTCTATAACCTGCGCGAACCATTGCGATCGCAACGACTCTTTGCCGTATTAGAATTAGTCCAACTCGTCAACAAACGCGACAGTCAAATCTCCACCCTCTCCCGAGGCATGAAACAACGGCTGAGTTTAGCCAGAACCATTATTCACGAACCCTTACTACTATTATTAGACGAACCCGTATCCGGTTTAGACCCCATGGCCAGGATGCAGTTTCGGGAAATCATCAAAGCCTTGCAAGAAGCGGGCATGACCATAGTCATCTCCTCCCACGTCCTCAGCGACTTGGCAGAACTTTGCACCTCCGTGGGCATCATGGAGTTAGGCTTCCTGGTAGAAAGCGCCTCCCTAAAAGAATTATATAAGCGCCTGAGTCGCCAGCATATATCGATTTCCGTCTTAGGAGAAAGGGATGCCCTCATAAGCGAGCTCAAAAATCATCCAGCAGTCGTCTCCTGGGAGTTGTTACCAGAAAGCTCGGAAATACGGGTAGAATTTTCTGGTAGTCTGGAAGAGTCGGCAGCATTGTTAAAGGCGATCGTCGCCGCCAACATCCCCGTCACCGATTTTCACAACACCCAAGAAGACCTAGAAACTATCTTCCTCAAACTCGGACACCAACAGGCGTCGTAAATTGGGAAAATGTTAATTGTTAATTCTTCCTATAAGCAGGCTCTAAAATGTTAGCAAAACGATTAGATAAGTTGGGAAACTGGAACCCACAACTATTCCGAGAAATCAAAGGTAGATTGACCCCTCGCAAAGTAGCGATCGCTACCTTTTTATCCCTTATCGCCCAAGGATTTGTAGTATTTTATTTCTGGATACTATTGCCAAAAATAGGCCCTTTACGCAGCGAATACACCCGTTACTGCAATAAATACATCGGGCGCGGTGGTACGGACTATTGCCTGAGCATAGATTTGAAACTGTGGTGGCACGATATTTTCCGCTTTTTTAGTTGGGGAATTTTCATCATCCTAGTATTAGCCGGCATCTATATGTTAGTAGCAGATGTCGCCAAAGAAAAACGTCTGGGTACTCTCAATTTTATCGCTTTAAGTCCTCAGTCAACTCAAAAAGTATTGCTGGGAAAACTGTTAGGAGTACCCATTTTAATTTACCTAGTAATTGCCGCAACAATACCCCTACATTTCTGGTCTGCTTACCAAGCAAATGCAACTTCAGACTTAGTAATCTGGTACGGACTGTTAGTAGGGATTAGCAGTTTATTCTACAGCGCCTCCCTAGTTTTCGCCTTTTTAGGAGGAAGTCAAGCTTGGTTGGCTAGCATTTTAGGCGCAGTTTTCTTATTGCCTATTGCTCAGATGGTTGCTTTCATCACTGAAGGAAGTAATATAGGAATAGAAAGTCTGAAATGGTTTTTATTCCCAAAACTAGGCGATGCCGTCTTAGTTGCATACGGTTTGCTGCTGTACCGCTGTCTTTTCAGAAGTTATTGTTTCTGGCAAATAGCCAACCGTTTGTTCCGCAATCCAGGGGGAACAATTTTAAGTAAAAAACAGAGTTATTTATGGGCAGCAGAATTGCAGATATTTCTCTTAGGTTTTTGCTGGCATCTAATGAATGCCAGCGATAAATACGATTTCCAAGCTGCTGTTTATTTTGTCTGCTGTTTTAACCTAATCTTGTTTTTACTACTAATTTGCTGTTTGTCTCCCCATCGGCAAACTTTACAAAATTGGGCGCGATACAAACACCAACAAAGAGCGATGTTGCATCCGCAACGCTTCGCGAACGCCAATTCTGCTAAAGCGAAAAAAACGGGTAACTCTCTAATTTCCGATCTTATTTGGGGAGAAAAAAGCCCCGCTTTATTAGCAATAGGAATTAATCTAGCAATAAGCGCAGCTATTTGGCTGCCGAGTATATTCTTATCCAGACAAGATGCCAGCCTTAAAGCACAATCTGCGATAGGTTTAATTATGACCCTGAGCCTAATTTTAATTTCTGCAGCGATCGCGGGGATAACCCTCTTAAGGAAAAGCAAAAAACGCGCCTTCTGGACGGTTATAATATTAGGTTCTCTGCTTTTCCTGCTGCCTGCGGCCTTACTTCTAGTTTTCCCAAACCCGGAGACATCGCCTTTTTTCTGGCTATTTTCACCTCTAGCTTTTGTGGTACTAGAATACGCATCGCCAACAACAATTTTTGTCAGCTTTCTCGCTCATTTAAGCATCTTAGGATTGTTAAGCTTGCAATTAACCCGGAAACTAAAAAAACTCGGCGAATCTGCTTCTAAATCCCTTAATTAGTTCGTAAGTAGGTAGGCAAAAATATTTACATAAAATTATTTCTTATTCCCCCGTAGAACAGGCGTCTCGCCTGTTCCAGATGTCCAATTAATTTTGCACGGGTACTTATGCAAGTACAAACCAAACCAGTTACAGCGACCCCAGAAGAATATCTGGCACTAGAAGAAGTCGCTG
>CALKCV010000408.1 GCA_938083405.1 uncultured Microcoleaceae cyanobacterium
TAAGTACGGAAGAGCCAAAAATAATTACCCAATTCCCTAATTTCCAATTAATTACCCATGTAAAAAGTGTAAGCTGCGCTTCGTCGCACCCTACCCTTTAAGGGGGAGAAAATACCAATTACCCATTCTAAAAATGTCAAAACTATTCTACCGCAACGTCAGATTATTAATCCTAACCCTAATCCTAATCTTCGTCTGGGGCGTTTCCTCTTATATCAATCTCCCCAGATTAGAAGACCCCGAATTAGTTTCTCGATTCGCCTTAGTTAAAACATTCTTACCAGGAGCAACCGCCGAACGAGTCGAAGCCCTCGTCACTGATAAAATCGAAGAAAAGCTCTCAGAAATCGAAGAAATAAATCTCTACGAATCAACCTCCAGGGCAGGAAGTTCAGTCATCTCCATCGAACTATTAGACAGTATCCAAGCTGATGAAACAAACGTCATCTGGACGGAAATTCGGAACAAAATTGACGAAGCCAAATTAGAATTTCCCGAAGGTGCTAGCGAACCGGAATTAGAAAACATTGAAGTAAAAGCCTACGCCCTAATTGCAGCCTTAACTTGGGAGCAAAACGACGAACCAAATTATGCCATTCTCAATCGAGTAGCCGAATCCTTAGAAGACCGAATAAAAGCAATGGGCGGCACCGAAAAAACCGAAATAATCGGCAAACCCGATGAAGAAATCGTCGTCGAAATTAATCCAGTGGAGCTCAGCGTCCTCGGTTTAACCGCCCAAGATTTATCGAGACAAATTGAACAAAGCGACGCCAAAACAAGCGCCGGTCAATTAAGGGAATTCAACAACAATTTATCCCTAGAAATATCGGGAGAATTAGAGTCAACAGACCGGATCCGCCAAATTCCCATTAGCTACAGTAACGACAGTCAATTCGTGCGTCTCGGAGATATCGCCAGAGTCCGCAAAGCCACCGTCGAACCAGTCACCAGTCTGGCAATAGTAAGCGACAAAAATGCAATTGTTTTAGGAGTTTACGTTGACTCCAGTTTCCGACTAGATCGCTGGGCAAAAACCGCCCGCCAAACCATAGATGAATTTCGCCAACAGCTACCAAAAGGATTAAAACTATCCGTCATTTTCGACCAAAGCAGCTACGTCGAAGCCAGACTGGGCAGCCTAATTCTCAACCTACTACTCGGAGGAATTTTAGTCTTTGGCGTCACCCTATTTATGATGGGTTGGCAGTCAGCTACCATCGTCGGTTTAGCCTTGCCCCTATCCATATTAATGGTATTAGGTTTAATGGGATTTCTGGGCATTCCCCTCCATCAAATGTCCATCACCGGCTTAATTGTCGCTTTGGGAATTCTCATCGACACCGCTATCGTCATGGTGGATGAAATTACCCAACATCTCAACCGAGGGGTTCCCCCAGAACAAGCGATCGCGCGGAGCGTAGGCTATCTAGGCGTTCCCCTCCTGAGTTCCACTATCACCACCATTCTAGCCTTCATGCCCATCGTCCTCCTCCCCGGGCCCGCAGGGGAGTTCGTGGGAACCATCGCCGTCAACGTGATTTTAGCCATTTCCTCCTCCTTCTTCCTCGCTCTAACCGTCATCCCCGCCCTAGCAGCAAGGTTGCATCGCCGTTCCCCAGAGGCTTTGTCCTTAAGAAACCGGGTTTCTGAGCGTTGGTGGCAAATAGGGTTTTCTAACTCTTGGCTGACGCGGGGCTATCGCAAAACTATAAACTTCACCACCGCCCAACCAGTTTTAGGAATCATCTTAGCCCTGATGCTGCCTCTGGTAGGCTTCATCCAAGCGGGAACCTTAGAACAACAATTCTTCCCCGCCGCCGATCGCGATCAACTGCAGATCGAATTTGAACTGCCGCCCTCAGTTTCCATCGCCAAAACCGAATCTATAGTTCGAGAGGCGAGAGAACAACTAATCGCATTCCCAGAAATAACAGACGTTCACTGGTTCGTCGGCGAAAACGCTCCCAGGTTCTACTACAACCTGGCCCAAGGGCGATCGCAAGATGCAAATTACGCCCAAGCATTAATACAACTGGACACCCTCTCCTCCGCCGAACTCGCTCGAACCATACAAGCCCAGATGGATGCAGCCTTTCCCGAGGTCCGAGTATTAGTGCGACAGTTAGAACAAGGCCCGCCCTTCGACGCCCCGATAGAAATGCGACTCTACGGTTCCGACCTCGATGGCCTCCGGGAATTAGGGGAACAAATCAGAGGCATCCTGGCAAGCGTAAGCGACGTCACCCACACCCGCGCCGATCTCAGCGAAGTTTTACCCCAATTAAAAGTGCGAGTGGATGAAGAGCAAGCGAGATTAGCAGGACTCGACAATCGCAGTATCGCCCAACAGTTAAATACCGCTCTCGAAGGTATTCGAGGCGGTTCGGTATTGGAGTCAACGGAAGAGTTACCAGTGCGAGTGCGGCTGTCGAACCTTCAACGGGGGAATTTAGAAGATATTGCCTCCTTATATCTATTGCCCGTCGCATCCAGTTTGGAGAACGGAAATTCTAACAGGGCGAATTTGGTTCCTCTTTCTGCCTTGGCAGAAGTAGAGTTAACGGCCCAATTGGCGAAGATTAACCGCCGCAACGGGCAGCGAGTTAATACCGTTCAAGGTTTTATCAGTGCCGGCGTTCTGCCTGCAACGGTTTTGGAACGGTTCGAGCAAAAGTTAGAAGCCAGCAATTTCCAACCCCCTGCAGGTTACAGGGTTGACTTTGGCGGCGAGGCAGAGGAAAGGGGTAATGCTGTGGGCAACTTGTTTTCAACGGTGGGGGTGCTGGCAGTTCTAATGGTAGCGACTCTGGTATTGTCCCTTGCTTCTTTCCAGTTGGCTGCTTTAATTGGTGTCGTGGCGATCGCTTCCGTTGGTTTGGGGTTGTTTTCCGTCGGGATTTTTGGTTATCCCTTTGGTTTTAACCCCATTATCGGTACTATTGGTTTGGTGGGAGTGGCGATTAACGATTCCATCGTGGTTTTGGCCGCTTTGCTGGACAACCCCGCCGCTCGTATGGGCGACCGGCAAGCGATACGATCTGTAGTGATGCACTCAACTCGTCACGTTGTGACTACCACTTTGACCACGATGATAGGTTTCGTACCGTTGTTTTTAGGTGGGGGTGACTTTTGGCCGCCTTTGGCAGTAGCGATCGCTGGCGGCGTCGGCGGAGCGACATTATTAGCCCTTTATTTAATTCCTTCTGCCTATGTGTTGCTAACCAGAGGTCGCCAGAAGGCAGAGATTTAAACTTAAGAAAGGGCGGTTTTAATCAAAAACCGCCCTTTCTGGGCTGCTAAAAAATTAAAAAACCGGGTTGCCCGGACAATACCTTCGCCTCAAAGGTGACGCGCTGCCATTGTTAATTGTCGAGCCAAATAAAATATTAGCCGTACTTATCGCAATTATCAAAAAATAGTGTTTAGAAAATAGAAAACTTAAAATAGAATCAATACAGAGGATTAATGCGTTACCTTAATAGTAGGGATCGTTAAGAAAATATTAAGGGTCTCAGACCTCGGGGCCAACTTTTAACCAATCTAAATAAAATAGATGCCATTAACCGACCATCCAGAACAGGAGTCAAACCTGACTATGACTAACAACCCTTCTGAGCGACAACTCCCAGACAAACCAGAAGAAGCCTGCGGCGTGTTTGGCGTTTATGCCCCGGGCAAAAAAGTAGCAAAACTAGCCTACTTTGGCCTCTTCGCCCTCCAACATCGAGGCCAAGAATCCGCAGGCATCGCCACCTTCGACGGGGAAAAAATGCACCTCCACAAAGACATGGGCCTCGTTTCCCAAGTGTTCAGCGAGTCCACCCTCAGAGAACTTCCGGGCCACATAGCGATCGGTCATAACCGTTATTCCACCACCGGTTCGAGTCGAATAGTCAACGCCCAACCTGCCGCTGTCGAAACCCGCTTAGGTCAGCTAGCTCTAGCGCATAACGGCAACCTAGTCAACACGGCCGAACTGCGGCAAGAGTTAACTAAGCGCAACTGCGACTTTGCCAGTAGCACCGACTCGGAGATGATTGCCCTAGCGATCGGCACGGAAGTCGATAAAGGAAAAGACTGGTTAGAAGCCTGCATCAGCGCCTTTCACCTCTGCAAAGGCGCTTTTAGTTTAACCATCGCCACCCCGGCAGGAGTAATGGGAGTGCGAGACCCCCACGGAGTACGCCCCTTAGTCATAGGTTTGCTCGATACCAACCCCAACAGGTACGTTCTGGCATCGGAAACCTGCGCCCTCGACATCATCGGTGCGGAATATCTGCGAGATGTGGAACCAGGAGAGTTAGTCTGGATTACAGAAGAAGGTATGGCATCTTTCCACTGGAGTCAGAAACCGCAGCGCAAACTCTGCGTTTTTGAAATGATCTACTTCGGGCGACCCGACAGCATCATGGAAGGCAGCACTTTATACAACTATCGGATGAGGATCGGTCGGGTTTTAGCCGCAGAGTCGCCGATCAATGCAGATATGGTAATCGGCGTTCCCGACTCTGGCATTCCCGCTGCCATTGGTTTTTCCCAAGTATCGGGGATTCCTTATGCTGAGGGATTGATTAAAAATCGTTATGTAGGCAGGACTTTTATCCAACCGACTCAACACATGAGGGAATCCGGGATCCGCATGAAGTTAAACCCGCTTAAGGATGTGTTGGATGGCAAGCGAGTCATTATGGTTGATGATTCGATCGTTCGCGGTACTACGAGTAGAAAAATTGTTAAAGCTTTACGGGATGCGGGGGCTGCAGAAGTTCACATGAGGATTTCGTCTCCACCCGTTACGCACCCTTGTTTTTATGGAATAGATACTGACAATCAAGACCAATTAATTGCTGCTACGAAGTCTGTAGAGGAGATTGGCAAACAAATAGGCGTTGATTCTTTGGCTTATTTGAGTTGGGATGGAATGTTGAAAGCTACTGGAGAAAATACTGAGACTTTTTGTTCGGCTTGTTTTACTGGGGATTATCCTATTGCTATACCGGAAGATGTGAAGCGTTCTAAGTTAATTTTAGAAACTCCTGTTGCAGTGTCATAGTTTTAGGTGTCCGTCGCGCATCTAATCTATTTTCCGTAGAAGTAGTAGCACGTCCTGGCTAAAAGTGTGGGTAAACTTCGTTGGCGATCTTGTAGTAATCGCAAAGCGCGATTTATAGATATCAATCGCGCTTTGCGATTACTACGAACGCGGACGTTCGTTCGCGACACCCCCCGCCCCCAGATATCATGGACGAATCAAAGCTCGCATTCTGCCATC
>CALKCV010000409.1 GCA_938083405.1 uncultured Microcoleaceae cyanobacterium
GGTTGTTTTCTGTATTATCTAAAAATTCAAACATCATTAAACCTTATTTAAAAAAAATCGTATAGCAACTCTAAATCGTTAGCGTAAAAAATCAAAGAAAAAAAATAAATGTAGGGGGAAAGCACTTCGCGATATCTGAGAAACCGGGTTTCTAAAAAAAACCCGGTTTCTGGTCCGCTAAGTAGTCGTGCATGCGGAATGTTCGTTCAAAAATTTGGGGATGCAGACTGCATGGTATTCACGCTTATTCGGCATTCAGACGGTGGAAGTCCAATAATTATTAATTATTAATTATTAATTATTAATTACTTATCCTATCGCCACTCCTGCAAAGATGGCTATATTAAGCAACAGGAACGCGACCCTCATCTTCGCCAAACAAAACGTAATGTTCTAACCCATTAGCAAAAGTTCCATTGGCCACGGCATCCGCCACTGCTGGATAAGTTGCCAGATAAAAATCCTCATCAAAAACAATTTGAGGGCTGCGACCTTCCGAGTAACCAAATTGCAGCCAATGGTCGAAACCGCTACTTAACAAACCATTATTTACCGCCTCTGCAACCGCTGGATTTTCTGCTAAATAAACGCTCTCGTTAAAACCATCAAAACCGCCCCCAGGAGGCGTGCCATTAGCAGAAATTATCGCCACAAAAGCATCGCTTTCTAAACCTACGCTATTGAAACCATTTACAGTAGGGAAATTGCTAGAATTAGTCGAACCAACAATATATGCCCTGCCCGCGTCGTCCAAAACAATATCGTTACCTTGTTCGCTGGAACTGCCGCCGACGCTAATCGAATATTCTAACCCACCGTTAGTCGATACTTTCGTAACAAAAGCATCGTCGGGAAAACCTAAATCCCCAAAGGGACTATCGCCCTCTAGAAGCAATGGCGGAAAGATGCCAGAAGAAGTATTGCCAGTGACATAAGCGCTGCCCGCGCTATCGACGGCAATTTTAGTAGCAAATTCGCCGCTATCGCGGCCTAAATAAGTAGCATATCCCAGAGAGCGATCGCTATTTATCTTAATAATTATTCCATCGCTGCCGCCCCCACCAAAAGTGCTTTGGAAAGCATTAAAAGTCGGAAAATCTCCCTCTGGAGGAACCGCTGCATCGCCGCCGATAATTCGAGTCCCGCTACTACCGCTGACATAAATATTACCCGCATTATCTAAAGCAATACCCTCGCCAGTATCCCCATCTCCTGCCCCATAAAATGAGGAATAAAGTAAGTCGCTGCCGTCGCTATTTAGTTGAGCAATAAATACATCCCTGTCTCCTCCCAAAGTGCCTTGAGTAGCATTAACAACTGGGAAATCTGGAGAACGAGTATTCCCGGTAATATAAACGTTGCCGCTGCTATCTAAAACCAGATCGTTAGGCACATCAAAATCATTTCCACCCAATAAAGTAGAGTAAACTAAATTACCGCCGTCTGGAGAGATTTTGCTAACAAAAACATCTCGGTTAAAATCGCTTGCCAGGCGATCTTGGCGGGCGTTTGGCGTAGTGGGAAAGTCGCCGACCCCGGGGATAGGTTGGAGGGGAAAAGGAGAAACGCCACCAGTATTTCCTGCTACATAAACGTTGCCGCTATTATCTACAGCAATAGCGTTACTCTCATCGTCGTCTTGCCCGCCTAAGTAAGTTGAATAGAGAATAGTGCTGCCGTCTGCAGATATTTTTGTAACGAAAGCATCCCCAAAAAATTGACCGCCGTTATAGTTACTTTGCAGAGCATTTACGGTTGGAAAATTGGCAGATGTAGTAGTGCCAGAGATGTAAATATTGCCCGCATTATCTACAGCAATATCCGTTCCAAATTCGTCGCCGCTGCCGCCGATGTAGGTCGAATAAAGCAAGTTGCCCTCGGGGGAAATTTTAGCGACAAAAGCATCGCCACCAAAGCTTTCGCCCCCACCAAAACTATTTTGTACGGCGTTGGCAGTTACGGGAAAGTCGGTGGAGTTGGTATTTCCTGTTAGATAAATGTTACCTTGACTGTCTCTGGCGATACTATTTCCTTGCTCGAAACTGCTCCCTCCTAATAAAGTAGAATAGTCTAAGTTAGGTTGGGTCGCCTGGCTATTTTCTCTGACTTCCCCAGTAAGCAAATCTTTATTATTCTCTGGAGAATCTTCTCCAGGGATTTCATTAATTGTGGCGATCGAAGAATTAGAAAGCAAAATTTTATCAGAAATATCCCCGGAATTAGAAGTAATACTTTCGCTCAATATTTCCGAAGCTAAATCTCCAGAAAAGTTGCTACTTTTTGTTAATTCCGAAGGCAATTCAGAATCAGCAAAAGGGGCAATAGCAGTGAAATTGTCTTGAGTTTCAAGTTCGTACATAATTCAACCTTTATTTTAGTTAGCAATAAATTCTAGAATGCGTTCGGCGGTAATTTGCGGTCGTTCCAAATGGGGAACGTGACCGCTATTTTTTATCCAGATAAGCTCTGAGTTAGGCAGTCCCTTCTCGAACTTAACTGCGTCGGCAGTTCCGAGTATCTTATCGTACTCTCCCCATAATATTAAACTTGGCTGCTTAATTTCTGCAAGTTTGTTGCCAAAAGGCCGATAGCCGCCGCTTTTTGTAAAGGAAATTAGCCCCTTATCCCAGTCCTTCGTTTCTAAATGCAAGGCAGCACAAATTTGAGCGTCGAGAGAGGCAAAACTTTTGTCGAAATAAGCATTTTCGCTAATTTTTTGCCTAACTTTAGGGCTGCGCAAAAATGAAGTTGCCAGATAGCCCAAAGGAGGGAATAAATATTTCCCCAAAGGCGGCCCGCCCGTAGCGCCGGCAGGATCGATTAAAATTAATTTAGTGACAATTTCTGGATGATTAAGGGTAAAATAGATCGCGGCAGCGCCTCCCATAGAAGCGCCTACTAATATTATTGGTCGGTTAATTATGGTCTTCCAAAAAGAGTAAAGATGGGTTGAGATGGCTTGGGGACTTATTGTTAATTCCGGCAATCTTTCCGTAAAGCCAAATCCTAATAAGTCAACTGCTATGGTTTCGTTCTTAGCTGCCAGAAGGGGGAAAAGTCGCCGATATTCTAATAAAGAACTGTCAAAACCGTGCAATAATAAAATCGGTATGCCGCCTTTACCTTGACGAAGGAATGTTGTAGCTATTGGTTGAGATATTAGGGGGGTTTGAATTGGTTGGATAGCGATCTTTTCGCTGAAGGCAATGGATGTCGGTTCCGTGAGGGTTTCGGTTAGTTTGGGGAGAAATTCGGGAAACATGAAAAAGCGCTAATAGTTTGGTTTTAAGGATAGATCGGATTATAGCATTTCTTTCTCAAACTCCTATTAACTGCTTCGAGTAAAGCACAGAAGTCAATATGCAAATTTTCTTAATAATTTCTGCCTCAAATAGCTTGACAAGAATAAAAGGATGCTGTACGATATAATCGACGCCGAAGAACTATCTCGCGATCGCAAAGTAGTTCTAGCGAAAAGCCCCCGGGCCGCCGCAGGGCGCGAGAAGGCATCCGCCACGCTCCGCGACCGCCCCTAGGAATTATCAAATAAACTTATATGTATTGACAGCAGCGAAAAGATGGTATATGATGAAGCTGACACCGAAGAACTAGCGCCGTGGCGATCGCCCATTGCCAGGGCCCTCCACCGCAACAGCAGCCTCCCCCAAAGCCGCTACTTGCAATTAGCAACGGTAAATTTAGAAGGTTGCCCCGCCAATCGGACTGTAGTATTTAGAGGTTTTTTAGAAGGAACGAATCAACTTAAAATTATTGCCGATCGTCGCAGCCAAAAAATCGAACAAATCGAAAAAAATCCCCTGGCGGAAGCTTGCTGGTACTTCAGCAAAACCAGAGAACAATTTAGGCTCGCAGGAAAAATAACAGTCGTAAAAGCAGAAGATTTCGATGCTAAACTAAAGCAAATTCGCGCCTCAGTTTGGCGAGAAATATCAGATGCAGCCAGAGTGCAATTTTCCTGGCCGTCTCCAGGAGAAAAAAGATCGGAAGCCGCTGCCTTTGAGTTAGCTTCTCCCGATAAAATAGAAACTTTGTTTAATTTTTGTTTGTTATTATTAGAACCAATAAAAGTAGAGCATTTAGAGCTTCGAGGCGAACCCCAAAATCGCTGGCTTTATCAGCGGGACGACAGCGGACTTTGGTCAACTCTAGCTATTAATCCTTAATCAATAATTAGGAATTATTTACTGGATGACATCAATGGGTGATTGGAGAATTAACAATTAGGAATGGGAAATCAAAATCAATTAACAATTAACAATTAATAATTAACAATTCCCCATTCCTAATTTTCAACAAATTAGATACCAGTCCCATCAAAAAACTCTTGAAAACTTTTATCTTTCAAACGACAGCTAGCAGAAAGGGCAGCATGGGACTTTTCTTGAGAAGAAGCAGAAGAAGCAGTAGAAGTAGTATTAGCCACCGAGGTTAAAGCCGCCGGAGAAGGAACCGACAATTGACCTTGTACGGACTCCAGTTGTTCTTCCAAAGCCTCAATGCGATCGACCAAAGCGCGAATCACCTGTGCCTCGGAGTCAGGCAAGCTACCATGTTCGAGTGGATCGACCCGGACGCCAGAACGATAGACAATCCTACCGGGAACACCCACCACAGTACAATTAGAAGGGACATCCCGCAGAACCACAGAACCGGCACCGACGCGGACATTATTACCTATTACAATATTGCCCAGGACCTTTGCACCGCCGCCCACCACGACATTTTCACCCAGGGTAGGATGGCGCTTACCGCTTTCCTTACCCGTACCTCCAAGAGTGACGCCTTGGTAGATGAGACAGTAGTCGCCAACGATGGCCGTTTCTCCAATGACCACTCCCATGCCGTGGTCGATAAATACTCCTTGACCGATGACAGCGCCGGGGTGAATTTCAATACCCGTTAAAAATCGGGCAATATGAGAAATAAGGCGGGGAATTAAAGGAATTCCGAGACAATACAAGCCGTGGGCCAAGCGATGAAACGCTATAGCCTGGAGACCTGGATAGCAAAATAAAACTTCCAGCCAGTTGCGAGCTGCAGGGTCGCGCTCGAAAATAATTTGAAAGTCAGCTTTAAGAGTCTTAAACACTAGAATTTATCAATTAGGATTTAGCTCGTCGCTTATCATTTTACCAAAGTAGGGGTAAAATTTCTCAATCAGAAGGTAGAGTTAGGCATTATTACTATGGGATTAATTATGATGGTGCTGGTGTTGGCCGTGGGCTGGCTGTTAACTGGGGCTTTCGTGTTGCGGCCTATGGACTTTCTCCAATGGCTGCATCTGCCGAGTTGGTTTGGTCTGGCCATTCTTTTCTTGACTATTTCCTGGTGCTTGGGAGACGCTTAATAATTAATAATTAATA
>CALKCV010000410.1 GCA_938083405.1 uncultured Microcoleaceae cyanobacterium
GTTAATTGATAGCAATCGCAACTACGTCGCCATTATCGAACCAAGTAACAGGAGACTATAAACTACTACTCCAGCTAGAAACCAACGAAAATTGGTATGTTCCGGTTCCGGCAACTCTTCTTGAAAGACGTTAAAAAGTAGAGAACCAGCCAGAATAGCCGTTAATACATCCGCAACCAACTCGCTCGCCGGTTCGGCGAAAATATCGATCGCCAAACCGGCAACTACCGCCGCTAGCAAGACATAACGTCCCCAAGATTTGAACTTCTGGTGATACTTTTCTCCGAGAGAGTAGTCGTTATGCAGCAAATGAAATCCCATTGCTATGACATAAAGAAATACAAAAATCAAATTACTCTCGAACAGTTCCGGGATCGAATAGACCAGCAGAAAGTTATAGACGCCGGAAAATCCTAGTTGAATGTAGAAAAGCAAATCCCCAGACTCGGAGTTTTTCTCTTTGGAAACCCTCCAAGCAAAACGCTGCATTCCATAAAACACCAAAAAGCCTATCAATGCAATAAAGTGAATGATGCTGCCCGCCTCTTGTTCGCCCTTTTCTAGTTCTGGGAGTAAGTGCAGGAAAATATAAGCGATCGCCATCCCCCCACCAAAGGAAATGGCCATCCGTTCCTCGCGATATAACAAGCGATGGAGGCGATCGTAGAAGATATGGATGCTTCCAAAGGCGATCGCTACTACCAATGTCAGCTCTATGACTGCTGCTTCCTCCATCTGACTGGCCGCCTCCTCAATTGCTAAAACTTTTGAGGCTATCGTTGCTATAGGTATTTCGGCCAACAAAGTCTTTTCTCCTTATTACGAAACGGACTGGATGGCATTTTATTCCGTCCAAACAATAGAATAGCACTCTTCTTCTTTTTTGGCAACGCGGTCCGAGACAGCACAACGGGAGCATCTCACTGTTGAAGAAAGCCAAAAGTTAAACGCTTTTTGTCAGTAGTTAGTAGTTAGTTGTTAATTGGGCGACTAACAACTAACTACTAACTACTGACAAAAATAATTGATTGTTTTGTTCTTTTACAAATATGAGATGGGGAGCATCCCATATTTGTAAAAATACTTTTTGACAACAGAAAAGCTCTTTTCCCTGTTGCCTGTTGCCTGTTGCCTGTTGCCTAAAAGCCTTAAACTTTTGGTTTTCTTCAAAATTGGGATGCTCCCTATGAGATGCTCCCCAGCACAACAAATAGCGATCGCCTATTTCAACTATTAATTAATAATTAATCCTAATTAATTATTAACTAAGCTATTTTTTTACTTCTTCGCGGACCGAGCAATTATTAACGATCGCTCGCTACCCCCACGAGCCGTCCAACAATTATTAATTATTAATTTTTAATTATTAATTATTAATTCGCTCTTTCATTGCCAAAATTTTCTCAGCAACATCATCCGCCACCGGCATCACCGACAGCCGACTGCCCCGCCTAACAACCAACAATTCATCGCCATCAAAATCTTCTTTCAATTCCTTCAAAGATACGCACCGGGGAAACTCTTCCACAAACTCCACAGCTACAGTTAACCAGCGCGGTTCGTCCAAGCTAGATTTTTCGTCGTAATAGATGCTATCTATATCGAATTGGGTCGAATCCACAATAGCAGTTTCTATCACTCGCACTAACCCGACGATTCCTGGTGGTTTAGTATTAGAATGATAGAAAAAAACTAAATCTCCCCGATTCATTTTTCGCAAAAAATTTCTCGCTTGATAGTTCCTGACGCCATCCCAAATACACGATCCATCTTTCTTCATCTCGGCGATGCTGTAGGCAGTAGGTTCCGATTTCATTAACCAATATTTCATATTTTTATTTTGCTCCATTAGTATGTTTTTATTATTTAACATAGCCATTTTTCTACCAATAACCCCCGAGGTTTCATGTCGTAAAAAATCCGTTGCTAACTTACTTCTATTTTTTATCGAATCAACGCGATTACTACGAACTAGCTTATTTTCCCACCAATAACCCATCCAATCAACGCGATCGCTAATAGCTATAGCAATCCGTGCGTATGCTTATGAAAAGTTCTGGGTCCAGAAACCCGGTTTCTCAAAGAAACCGGGTTTCTAAGATTCACCGGTTTAGGATTGTTATAGCTAGTTTTCCTACCAATAATCAAAATCCAAAAATCAAAGAATATCCTTACGTTTTTGCAACCAGATAGTTAAGCCCAAATAAATCGAAGTATGCAAACATAAAACCGCCCAATTTAAACTTAAATTTCCCCAAGTTGCATTGTAAACATCCGAGCCATCAAAGGGCAGAGGAACCGCAGTGCCATCGGGTAATTTCATAGGCTCTGGAACCATGCTATTAACATCAACCAAAGAAGCATAAGCCCCCACCGACCAGCGACTTAACATTATCCAAGACAACTTACCCGCCAAGCCTTCCATATTAAATAAAACCCCAGAAAAAATAATCTGCGGCAGCAAGATTAGCGGTAAAGCGCTATTAGCCTGAGAGCCATTTTTAACAATTGCCGAGATAGTTAGCCCCAGACTAATACAACTAATTAAAGTCAAGAAAGTAGTAATTATTACGCCTATAGGCCAATAAATCAGTTCTGGTTGTGGATTTTTAAAACCAATTAAAATTACGGCAGTTATCAAAATGGTTTGCAATACTCCTAAGGCAAACAAAACCACAACTTTAGAACCCAGATAGGAAAGCAACCCCAAATTGACTAATCTTTCCCTGGCATAAATAGCAGTTTCTTTCACAATCTCTTGCAGAGAGCTCGAAAGTCCTACCCAAAGACAGGCACAAGTAAAGACAAATAATACTCGCAAAGCTAAAGGTGCTAAAGTGGCTTCCGGTTCGCCAATCAATGGGTCTTTGTCTCGGATTGCGAAAAGGATTAAACTAATACTAATTGGTGCGGTACATAAAGCCAAACCAAGATTAATCGGGTCGCGCAAAATTAACTTGAAATAACGCTGAGTCAGGATAGAAAGTTGTTTCCAAAAAGCAATATTTTTTTTCTGGGGAGGCGCAGTAGGAGTAGGTGGGGGCGCGCTGGTAACGCTGAGGCGATCGCCAACGTAATGTCGAAAATAGAGAGATTGACGAAACTTTGTAACCCACGCCTGAACTTCTGGTTCGTCGGTTTCGAGTAGGTTATAGATATCTGCGAAGTTGCCGCTTTTGACATTAAAAAAGTCTAGCGCTTCCGCAGGAGGACCGAAATAACACAAACGTCCGCCTTTGCCCAAAAAGGCGATGCGATCGCAAGCGGTAATATTAGCAGTAGCGTGAGTCACCAGAACTATAGTCCGCCCGCGATCGGCTAGCTTGCGCAACAGTTGCATCATCTTTCGGTCCAAACCAGGATCTAATCCCGAGGTGGGTTCGTCTAAGAAAAACAACTTCGGATCCGCCAGCAATTCCACCCCGATACTCACTCTCTTCCTTTGACCTCCGCTTAGGTCTTTTACCAAAACGTCTCGGCGATCGGACATTTCGATTTGTTCTAAAGTAGTCTCTACTACTGCGCCAGCATCAATATCTGGCGGCAGTCGCAATTTGGCCGAATAACTCAAAACTTCGCCAACGGTTAAATTCCGATGGATGATATCATCTTGGGGAACGTAGCCTATTTGAGTTCGATACATATTAAAGTTAGTTCTGAGGTCGTCGCCGTTAATGTAAACTTTGCCTTTGCTGCTGGTGGGCTCTATTCCCAAGAGAGTTCGCATTAAAGTTGATTTTCCCGCGCCGCTACCTCCGACTAAGGCGACAAACTGTCCCGGTTCCACTGGAAAGGAGATATCGTTGAGAAGAATTTTGTCTTTACCTTTTTTGTCTTTGACTATTCGCACTAGGCGATCGCTATCTAGTCGTACTTGGTTGCCCCGGTCGAATATTTCTAAGCGATCGCCCCGCCGAATTAGGATAAAAGGACCGATGCGAATTTTAGCGTTATCCAGCAAGGTTACAGAATTATTTACCTGCTTGTCGTTGACAAACACTCCATTAGTGCTGCGATCGCTTAAAATATAGTTGCCCTTGCCATCGGGTTCGATGGTAGCGTGGCGGCGGGAAACTACCGGGGAGTCTAACTGGAGGGTTGCCGCGCGATCGCGACCTAACAATACCGATCTATCTTTTAAAGATATAGACTCCAGCGCTGGCATCGAGGCAACTTCCACCGATTCGTTGGGGTTATAATACTTCAGCAAAACTTGGTTGCCCGGGTCCAGACCGATTTTGATCTCGACTCCATTTTGCAGCAGATAACCTTCCGTGGGAGTAATTCGAGTAAGATCCACAAATAATCCGTTGGTACTCGATCGCTTCGAGTCGCCGTCATAAATACGGTAATTATCCCCCACCCGCCTTAAAGTCGCGTGATAGCTGGATATTACTAACCAGTCGTTGGGGACTGCTAAATCTACACGGTTGCGATCGCGTCCCAATCTATGACTTTCCTCCCTCAATTCTAGAGTAATGATTTTTCCTCGATTGTTTAGTTCTAGATATGGGTTGCTGCTTAATACCGTCGCTTGCCCCGTCTTATAAGTCATATTTATAGCCTGTTTTAGATTATATACGTCTGTCTGGGCCAAAAACCATTCATCTAAGTAATTAACAATGTTCCCAATTAACAATTAACAATTAACAATTAATATCAAGTCGCAATAAATGACCAGGGGTCAAAACAAGAGGGTAAAAAAGGCAAAGCCAGTAAAATCAAGAGTTGTTAGCCTAAGACCCAATTGGGAAAAAGTTAATTGTTAATTGTTAATTGATAAAGGAGATTCGGTAAAATGCCCAAGCCAGTCATTGAAATACTTGGACCAATGCTAGCATACAGAATATCAAAGAGATCGTAAAGAAAAAATAAAGATGCGATC
>CALKCV010000411.1 GCA_938083405.1 uncultured Microcoleaceae cyanobacterium
GCGTCTAAGTTAGGTTTTAAAAGGGCGATTATTCCTAAAGGTCAGAAACCTCCCGATATGGGGATGAGTATTTTACCTGTTGGGAAGGTTATTGATGCGATTCTTGCAGCTATTCCAACTATGCCTGCAACTATGGGAAATAAAGAGACTACGATTGAATTTTGAATGGAGCCAAGAGAGCCGTTGTTAGTTGTTCGTCGATCCAGAGCGCTTGGTGTCTATTTTCTGTGCGCCATTGCGCACTTTTTTAATATAACTCCAAACAATCCAAGTTGGGATTGGAAGCTAACTCTCGTATGGCCTCTACTCCAGAACGCAAAATAGATTCAACTTTTCGGTAAAAATATCTGCCAGTCGCTAGACTAACTTTCTGCTTAGATTTTGGTCGAATAGTAATTTCAATTTTCCCCCACCATCGCCACTAAACGATGTTCTCTATCGGCGGCATATTCAAGACTTGCTTTAATATCTTCTTCGGTTAATTCTGGGAAATCGTCTAATATCTCTGCAAAAGACATTCCCGCCGCTAACCATCCCAAGATATCGTAAACTGTGATTCGCATTCTTCTAATACAAGGTTTTCCACCACGCTTATCTGGTTCTATGGTAACGATTTTTTTATAGCTCATTATTTTATTTTTTTGAGTTAATTTACCAATTTAATTCTAACCAAAAGCGATAAGCGATCGCGGTAACTACCATTCTAATTCAGGAGTATTCTCCTTAAATTTTTTGAACCTCTCCATGTGTTGAATAAACCAGTCTGTTATTTCTTGGTATTGGCGATCGCTAGAAATAAAATTCGCCAGACTTTTCGACAATCAACCCCCACCACTTTTTGTGCGCAAATGCGCACATTTTTCCGAATGGCTCTACCTATCTCCAGTTTTTGTGCGCAAATGCGCACTTTTTTAACCGAACTTGGGGCAGTTGTGCCGATGCACCGATAATAATAGACGAAAATTGAGAGCCTCCCCCAGAAACCCGGTTTTTTCAAAAAACCGGGTTTCTTAACTTCTAATTTTTCCTAACTGTATTGACTTCCAGAACTAATTTCCGACTCCAAATTAAACAAAGTTTGCAGAGTTTGCATCGCCCGCCTGCGCGCTTCAATATCCTGTTGGGCTCTTAACTGTACCATCGGATCGTGCAAAATCTTGTTCACAATTCCTCTGGTTAAAGCCTCAATTACTTCCTGATGTCTTTCGGCAAATTCCGAACCCAAACGCGATAATGCTTTCTCCAATTCTTGCTCGCGAATGCCCTCTATCTTTTGCCGCAAACAATTAATTGTCGGTACAGTTTCCAAACTGCTCCACCATACCTCAAAAGCTTCTACTTCTTCCTCCAATAATACCTCAGCTTCCATTGCCATTTTGCGGCGAGATTCTTGATTTTGAGCGACTACTTCTTTCAAGTCATCCACATTAAAAGAACGAATATTAGCCAACTCGCTTACATCAGTTGCCACATTTCTCGGCACGGAAATATCTACCAACATTAAAGAGCGATCGCCTGCTAAAACCGGTTCTAAATTGCTTTTATTGAGAATAGGTTCCGTAGCTCCCGTACTCGTGAAAACTATATCGGACTTTTGAATTATTTCCATCATTTCCGATAGCTCGTACACGGGAATATTTACTTCGCAAAATTTACTCGTCAATTCCCGCGCCCGTCCCAAAGAACGATTAATAATGGAAATATTAGTTGCTCCCTTTGAGATTAAATGCTGAACCAGCAACCGAGACATTTTACCCGCACCGACGATCGCCACTCGATAATCTGCGATAGTTTCGAGTTTCATCATTACCAATTCTACTGCTGCGGAACTAATAGAAACCGCACCAGTACCAATACTGGTCTCGGTTCGCACCCTTTTTCCTGCAGTAATTGCCTGTTTGAATAAACGATTGAGTATCCTGCCTACTCCTTTATATTGCTGTCCTAGTTTATGAGTTTGTTTTACTTGGGCTAAAATTTGCCCTTCTCCTAATACCAAACTATCGAGTCCTGCAGCTACTCGCATCAAATGCATGACTGCATCTTCATGGAGCAACATAAATAGATGAGGTCGCAGTTCTTTTATGGGTAATTTGCTCGATTCTGAAAGGAAATGAATAACTTCTCTAATTCCAGGCTGCATTTCCGAAGCTACTACATAAATTTCTAAACGGTTGCAAGTGCTAAGAATAGCAACTTCTTGAATATGAGTGCCATTGCAGAGGTTAGCAAACGCGCTTTCTATTTCGGCTTCTGGAATGCTTAATTTTTCCCTGACTTCTACTGGGGCTGTTTTGTGGCTCAGTCCGATTACAGCAATATTCATAAAATAGTTTCAATCGGTTTGCTAAATGGGTAATGGGTAATTAACAATCAACAATTGTTAATTGTTAATTGTTAATTCTTAATTAGTTCTTATCTCAACTGGATGTATTTCGGTTTTTCAAACATGTGGACCGTATCCACAAACCGAGCAGTTTTTGACTGAGAAGAAATAACTAAACTTTGGGTACGAGCGCCACCGCCAAAGAAGCGAACTCCTTCCATTAAAGTACCGGGGGTAATGCCGCAAGCTGCAAATAGCACTGTTTCTCCAGATGCTAATTCTTCGGCATTATAAACTTTATCGGGGTCTTCAATACCCATTTCTGTGAGTCGGTCGAGATTACCTTGTTTGCTTTCGCCAATCAGACCTGTTTTTACAACTTCTGGATCGTAAATTAACTGTCCTTGGAAGTGACCTCCCAGACAGCGCATTGCTGCTGCGGAGATAACTCCTTCTGGTGCGGCACCGATGCCCATAAGAGCGTGAATATTGCTACCTGAAAAACCACAAGAAACAGCAGCGGAGACATCTCCATCGGCAATCAAGCGCACCCTGGCCCCTGCTTTACGGATTTCACTAATTAGATCTTTGTGACGGGGGCGATCCATGACCACTACCACCAGTTCTTCAACGGCACGATCCAGACAGTCTGAGATAATCTGTAGGTTTTCGGTGGCGGACTTGTTAATATCTACATGGTTTTTGGCCGCTTGTGGTGCGGCTAATTTCTTCATATAGAAGTCTGGGGCTGCAAATAAACCGCCTTTTTCGGAAATGGCGAGGACTGCCATGGAACCGTTTTGACCGTAGGCCACTAGGTTAGTACCTTCGCAGGGGTCAACGGCGATGTCAATTTCTACTAATTCATCTGGGTTGCAGTAGTTCTTAGCATCTTCTTGGGTGCATATCCCTACTTCTTCGCCAATGTAGAGCATTGGGGCGTCGTCTCGTTCTCCTTCACCGATGACGATCCGACCGCGCATGTGGATTTGGTTCATCCGATTGCGCATAGCTTCCACAGCTACTTGGTCGGCAGTATTTTTTTCTCCTTTACCCATCCAACGGGCCGAAGCGATCGCTGCTTGTTCGACTACTTCGATAATTTCTAAACCGATTACGTTATCCACAAATATTTATCCTACTTATCAACAGCGGGGACTCGAAAGCCTTGTTTTCTTTGGGGCTCCCAGTTTTTAACTCTATCAGATAGCGAGCCCCGCTTTGGACTGTGGAGGGATTCTGTTAATGTTAAGTTTTATTACATTGGCAAACATGGCCCCAGGCAGGCTGCCATTGCCAAATTAAGCATTAACATAAGTAAAAGTGGCTATAGTAAGATGAGAACTGTTGAAGGAAACAGTATTAGCGATTTTCAAAGGTTAAATCCATTGAAGAGATTTAACCCGAGTCAAGCAAACTAACTTTTATGATTAGAAGTGTTTAAACTTTTTGTAGGAAAAAAACGCTATTAAAGGATTGAAAAGTGACAGACAACGTTTTAATAATTAAAGATTCTGAGTGGGAAACCGAGGTCCAAAAGTCTGAAAAACCCGTGTTGGTTTATTTTTGGGCGAGTTGGTGCGGGCCGTGTAAATTAGTGGCCCCATCGGTAGAAAAAATGGCGGCTGATTATGGCTCACGCCTCAAGGTCATCAAAATGGAAATAGACCCCAACCCAGAGTCGGTGAAAAAGTCGAAGGTGGAAGGGGTTCCAGCACTGAGATTTTTTAAAAATGGTCAAGTTGTTGCTTCCCATGAAGGAGCTATTACTAAGGATAAATTAGCAGGATTGATAGAAGCTAACTTGTCTTAGTCCGGGGCTCCAAAGATCGTTTATCCATTTTTGGCATCCTAAAGTAGGGTTGGGTTGCGCTGCGCGCCCAACCAGAGATCGCCAGACTATAGAAATTTCAACACAAACAAGATAATGCAACTTTCTCAGCGTTTGGAACCCCTGCGTTCTAATGTCTTTGCCGATATGGACAGGGCTAAGGCTCTAGCTAGGGCCGCAGGAAAAGATATTATTGACCTATCTCTGGGGTCTTCGGATCTGCCGGCTGCGAGTCATGTCGTCAAGGCGATCGCTGATTCTCTCGACGACCCAACCACTCACGGTTATTTACTCTTTCACGGAACTAAAGATTTTAGAGTTGCTGCGGCAAATTGGTACGAGGAAAGATTTGAGATTTCTGTTGACCCGGAAACAGAGGTCTTACCTTTAATTGGCTGTCAGGAAGGTACGGCCCATCTGCCTCTGGCGGTGCTGAACCCGGGGGATTTTGCTTTGCTTCAAGACCCGGGTTATCCTTCTCATGCAGGTGGGGTTTATTTGGCGGGGGGTCAAGTTTATCCCATGCAGATGTTGGCAGAAAATGGCTTTTTGCCGGTGTTAGAAGATATACCAGAACCGGTTTTAGCTCAGTCGAAAATGATGGTTTTGAGCTATCCTCACAATCCGACTACTGCCCTGGCACCTTTGTCTTTTTTCGAGAAGGCCGTGGCTTTTTGCCGGGAACATAATTTGGTTTTGGTTCACGATTTTCCATATTTGGATTTAGTATTTGATGCCTCTAGTATCGGGCATGAAATCTCGGAGAATAGCAAGAGACCGGCGGTGCATTCGATTTTTCAAGCGGACCCCGATAAGACTATTTCTATAGAGTTTTTTACGATGTCTAAGTCTTATAGTATGGGGGGATTTCGGGTCGGATTTGCTATTGGGAATCCAGAGTTGATTTTGGCTTTGAGACAGGTTAAGGCTTGCGTTGATTTTAATCAGTATTTGGGGATTTTTAATGGGGCGATCGCTGCTTTAACCGGCCCTCAAGATACGGTTAAAGAAACTGTGGAGACTTTCCGCCTGCGTCGCGATGCTTTTATTGGCGCTTTGCACGATATTGGCTGGCAAGTCCCTACTCCACTGGCAACTATGTATGTTTGGGCTAAGTTGCCGGAGGCTTGGAGTGAGGATTCTATTAAGTTTTGCGTGGATTTAGTGGAACAAACTGGCGTGGCGGTTTCTCCAGGGGCCGGTTTTGGTAAGGCTGGGGAAGGATATGTCAGATTTGCTTTGGTTCATAATCCGCCCATTTTGTCAAGGGCTGTGGAGAAAATAGCTGAGTTTATGGGCAAAGGGCCGCGATAGCAAAGGTATTGGGCCCAAAATTAACTCTAAGGTCGGCGATGCCCAGAAAAAGGCCCGTTGAAAAACTCAAAAAAAAGTCCCAACTGTCGCGAGTTGGGACTTTTTTTTATGGGCCAATAACAAGGCCAGGTATTGTTAAGGTCGCCGCCATTATCAAAAAAAACTGCTTTCTTTTGCCTTTTTCATCTTTT
>CALKCV010000412.1 GCA_938083405.1 uncultured Microcoleaceae cyanobacterium
GTCGGCGGTTTGGGCGCGGATACTTTGGATGTTGGCGACGATAGCGATGTCTTGGTTTACAATAGCCTCGATTCCGATCCGACGCTCTTTAATGCTACGGATACTACTTCTATCGGTACTGCCATTGATGCGGGTGTTTACGATCGCATCGTCGGTTTTAGCGGACTGGGGAGCGAAGGGGGCGATACCATTCAGCTTTCTTCGGGCATCGTTTCTACTTTAGACAGCATATCCACCAGCGTCCAAACTACCGATCTTTCTGAAAACGTTTTGGTCGCGGGGCAACCGGGTTTGTTTGTCTTCGAGTCCGATGGCAGCAGCTATCTGATTTACGATGCCAATGGCGACAGTACCAGCGGTGATGATTCTCAGATTATCGCTCAGTTGGAAAGTGTCAGTGGCATTGAGGCGCTCAATTTGAATGATGACTTTACTATTATCTAGAATTGGGTAATGGGGAACTGGGTAATTGTTGCACGGACGATTGCCCATTCCCAATTAATTTCCTCGCGTTCCCAGCAGCATTCCTTAAATAAATCTAAACTCCGGTCGATTTTGGCAGTAGAAAAGTATAATAAGCTCCAAACTACAGCCTACTGGTTTGTTTAAACCTTGCTTATTTATCGACTAAACTGCTAAATTTTAAGGAGAAAATTAGATGAAACTAACTCGAAAAATTTTAAAATTTTTGATTCCTTCAGCAGCGATCGCTCTGTTACTAAATAGCGAAACTTCCGTGTTTTCCCAAGAATATCCGGGATGCTATATGATAAACGATAAGGAAGACTTTATCGATTTATCAAATCTTTGTCCGACTCCGCCGCCGCCCCCTGCACCAGAAGGCGAACCGGTTTTAGGTACTGGGGACGTGCAGGTAACTTTAAGATGGGCTACCACAGACGATCTAGACCTAGCAGTGGTAGATCCTAGCGGCGAAGAAGCATATTTTGGCAATCCCCAGATTTCATCTGGAGGCGCATTAGATGTTGATTCTAACGCAGATTGTGCCGGTACAGTTACAAACCCGGTAGAAAATGTTTTTTGGCCAACATCGGGTGCGCCTTCTGGAGATTATGTAGCAAAGGTGAATTTTTTCTCTCGCTGTCAAAGCGCTACCCAAGAGGTAGAATTTACAGTCACTTTATTAGTCAATGGAAACGTACAGGAATTCACGGGTAAAGTTAGTTCGGAAAATGAAACAATTACTTTCCCTTTTTCTTACCCCTAATAAATGCCATTTGTTTTCAAAAGTTCTCGCTTTTAACGAGGTGCATCTCAAGTCTGAATAAAGCAAAAAAAATGGTGCTTTTCGTCAGTTGTTAGTTGTCAGTAGTTAGTCGATAGCATTTTTTTTTGCAAAGATGAGATGCATCTTTTTAACGTTCTTGAAAAGAGGGTTATTGCCGGCGGTTGAGGATGAAATTAGAACCGCTCAAATTCTCCTCTATTCCACGCTCCTTCGCCTACCTTTGCTTTAATTAGGCTAGAACGGCCAAGAATTTTTACCAAAATTCCCGATCGCAAAGAAAATCCCTGTAATAGTAGCTAGGAGAGTCAAACTTTAGCCATTTTTGGGATTTTAGTGCCCAAAACGGTTGGGGGTAAAGCTCGCCTAATTATTAATCTTCGGTGTCGTTTTTTGCCTCCAGTGGCAAAAAACGTCTATTGAAAATCCTACCGCCAGTAGATAATAACTCAGAGATAATAAATCGAAGACAATTAGGGAGATTGGACTTTTATGCGCGTTTCAACCGTAACTCTTATAACTTTAGCTACCCTCACCGCCCAGAGTTTAACTGATGAGGCAAATTCTGCTGTTTATGGCAAAGTAGTCTCTGGCGGGCAACTGCCAAAGAGCGATATCAAGGCAGACAATAGCGGCGTTTTACCATCCATTGAATCTATCAGCCCTCCAGAGATGCTGGTAAGTCAAAATTTCTCCTCTAATAATAATAGCTCAATATCGGGAGATAGTAGGGCTATCGCCTTAGCTGCCCCCCAGTTTTCTACCTCGATGAAACCCGCTAACATTGCTTCTAATTTAGCTGCACCCCGGGCAGAAGAATTGCTAGCTACAGTTGTGGAAGAAACTTGGTTGGCAAAGTTAGTAGAATTTAGCGCGAAAAATAGCCCTCAAGTCCGCAATGTTGCCGAAGAAATAGCTCTAAGAAACGAGGTTTCTCCCGATACCAGTCTCAATCTCAGCCCTACTCTAACTCTGCTCAATACTTTACTTCTGGTTGCTACTTTATTACCTACGCTGACCATGGCATTCTTTTGGTTGGTGAGACGAATGGTAATTAAAGAATTGGTTTTTGAGGTAAATAAGCGATTGGATCGGATAGGGGATTTGGAAACTAAGCTGAATAATTCTCGCGAATTATCGGATAATTTAGTTAGAGAATTAGAAAGCCAAATTGTCGCTACGAAAAAGTCCCTTGCTTTCATTAATAGAGAAGCGAAAATATCCCACTCTTCCATAGAACAAATAGAAACTTTAAAATCTCAATTTTTGATGCAGCTACAGACAATTGTAGCTGAAGCTCAAGAAGCTAAATATAAAGCTCTTGAGGATATAGATAAAGGGGAAAAATTGCCCCAAAATCGAGGTTCGGAACGAGACGGGCGAAGGGTGAAAAATAACAATTCTCAAATCGTACCTGTTTTAAAAACTCAAAAACAGCGCCAGCCAACTTCCGAGGAAACAATCCAAGAATTAACGGTGATTCCTCAAGAAACTATGATAGCAGACGATTATATCAAGCGAGGGGAAGGATTGTTATTCGAACAGCGCTACGAAGAAGCGATCGCATCTTTTGATAAGGCTATTGCTCTCAATCCTTCTTTGAGCCAAGCTTGGTATCAACGAGGAAATGGGTTGTTGAAATTACAGCGCTACGAAGAAGCGATCGCATCTTTTGATAAGGCGATCGCTCTCAATCCTGCCAAATACGATATTTGGTACGATCGCGCTCGATCTTTGGCTAAATTGCAGCGTTACGACGAAGCGATCGCTTCTTGCGACAAGGCCGTTGCTCTCCAACCGGATGCTGCGGAAATTTGGAATTATCGAGGTGGCGTCTTAAAAAGATTGCAACGCTACGAGGAAGCGATCGCTTCTTACGATAAAGCCTTGGATATCCAGCCGAAAAATGCCGAATCTTGGCACAATAGAGGGGTTTTACTCGGGAAGTTGCAGCGCTACGATGAGGCGATCGCTTCTTACGATCGGGCTATTGCCGTTGGGCCGGATAAGTACGAGATTTGGTACAACCGAGGCAATTTATTGGGAAGGTTGCGACGGTACGATGAGGCGATAGCGAATTACGATAAGGCTGTTGCTCTGGTGGCAGATAAATATGAGATTTGGTACAACCGAGGGGCTTTGCTGTGGAGGCTGGGACGCTACGAGGAGGCGATCGCTTCCTACGATAAGGCCCTCGCCATCGAGAGCGGCGATTACGAAGTTTGGCACAACCGGGGCGCGGCTTTAAGCGCTTTGGCTAAATATTCCGAGGCCATCGGTTCTTACGATAAAGCGATCGCTCTTCAACCTCAGTGTTACGAAGCTTTGCTGGGTAAAGGAGAGGGGCTATGGAAGTTAGAACGTTACGAGGAGGCGATCGCTGCTTACCAGCAAGGAACCAAAATTAATCCCAATCGCTTTGAGGCTTGGTTGTGTTGCGGTAGCGTCTTAGAGAAGTTAGAACGTCCTGAAGAGGCGCTAATATCTTTAGATAAGGCTCTAGGGATCTATCCCGATAGTTATGAGGGTTGGGGACAGCGAGGTATAGTCTTGGAAAAGCTCGAACGATACGAAGAGGCTTTGGCTGCTTACGACCGGGCTATAGCGATCGAGCCAGAGGATGCCGAGTCTTGGCGCAACCGGGGAGCCGTGTTATCGGAGTTACACCGTTATGAGGAGGCGATCGCTTCTCTCTCTCAAGCAATTTCTATCCAGCAAAATTTACGCAACTTACCCCCAGACCTCGATCCCGACCTTTCAACGGTCCCAGGGGACGATGGGAAAGCAGGGAAACAAGCGAAAAAACGAAAAGAGGCGATGGAAGCCGGCGAACCGAGTTCTAATACTAGCAAAAAACAACAATCGACCGTTGGGGCAACCTAACCCCTTTTAGATTTTAGATTTCTAACAACATACTACCAGCAGAAAAACCGGGTTTGGCATCCCGGTTTTTTTGTGTTGGCTATGACGTTAAAATGACTGTAAGTAATTAATAATTAATAATTAATAATTAATAATTACTGGATTCTTGAGGTCTGACTGCTGAATTACTGTTAATACAGGTCGTTCGCCAGAATACATTTTTGTTTTAATTCCGCCGGCCCCGACTACTTAGTTGCTAATCTCAACTAACAATTAACAATTGAGCCGGATGGGATGGAAGTCTTGTTCTGCATTGCATTCACCTTATTTTCCGCACGGTCATTTATTGCGACTCGATCTAAAAAAAGGTTAGACGGAGAAATGGCCAGCCGAACGTCGATCTGCAATGGAGATTTTACTATTTAGTAAAACTATTTGTATGAGTAAAAGTATGCAATCCAGTATTTGGGGGCGCTCTAATAACAATTAACATTTTCCCAATTAACAATTAACATTTTCCCAATTAACAACAATGGAGAAGTTTATGTCGAGACAATTTTTCGTCAAACGCAGACAGCTATTATCCCTGACATCCATCGGATGGTTAATAGCTCTTTTGCTGGTGGGATGCGATCGCTCCGCCCAAAAAGCAGCAGAAATACGCATTGGTTTGATCGCCCCTTTCAACGGTAAAGCCGAAGAAACTACTGGCAAACCAACAGTAAATGGAGCCGAATTAGCCATAGCAGAATTAAATAAAACAGGAGGAGTACAAATTGACGGAAAGGAGCAAAAAATAGTTTTAATAATTAAAGACAATCGGGACAATCCCGACGAAGCAGTAGCT
>CALKCV010000413.1 GCA_938083405.1 uncultured Microcoleaceae cyanobacterium
TGGGTGCCGCGCAGCGTAACCCAACGAAGATGTTGGCTTGGGCGGAGCGGCACCCAACCTACAAGAAAATGGCGAAGGTATTGATCTAAGAAACCAGGTTTTTTCAACAATACCTTCGCCAAAATAAAAAATACCATTCGTAGGTAGGGCGCACGCGGAGCGAAACCCAACAAAATCGTTGTTTTTTGCTACGAAGATGTTGGGTTCCACTACGTTCCACCCAACCTACAAGAAAATGGCGAAGGTATTGTTCAAAAAACCTGGTTTCTGGTCCACCATCGGAGCGTACAGTCCTGCCCGGATTGCTATATAATTTATTTTAATTCTAGAAAACAGGAGCTATTTTATGGCTATTTTACGTTTAGAAAATGGTACGGCTTACACGGATTTCAACGACATTAGCCGCGAACTTTCTTCTTTAAAAGTAGATCTAAATAGTTGGTCGGTGGGAAACGATGCAGAAGTTCGCCAACTATTAGCAAAAGATGTTCTCAGCAATGAAGAAAAAGAGACAATATTACAAGCAGTCGATCGCTACTTTGAGGAACTAAAAGCAAAAGGTGGCTATCAAACCCGAGATTTAATCGCCATTCACCCAGATATTCCTAACCTGGATGCCATGCTTTCTAAGTTCGATAAATGTCACACCCATGCCGATGATGAAGTCCGTTATATCGTAGCCGGGGATGGCATTTTTGGTTTCGTTCGTCCCGACGGTTCCCAAGTAGAATTAACGGTGGAAGCTGAGGAATATATTAACGTTCCTGCTAATACAGAACATTGGTTTTATTTGACACCAAAAAGAAGGGTAAAAGCCGTCCGTTATTTTACTTCCACAGAAGGTTGGACTCCGCAATATACCGACACTGAAATTCGTTTGGGCGGGTTGGCAATTAACCATTAACCATTAACCATTAACCATTAACGATTAAGCATTAACAATTCCCCATTGCTTAATTAATATAAGGTTCTACGGTCATTGCCCGGACGTTATTGGCGACAAAATCATCGCGGTGGGAGCGATCGCCAAATAAATAAACCGCATAACCGCCATTGCCCCCACCGCAATATTTTTTAGCAATACTGCTTTCTACTTCTGGTAGCTTTGCCATGCCCTCATTTAGCTGCAACTGATAGCTCAGATCTACCCCTTTTGCTATTAGGGTTAAATCGTTAGTTAATACCCCATCTTTAGCTATTTTTCCCGCCATGCAAATTGCTAGATAATCTCGTTTTTTGTAGGTATAAGAAGCAGAGTTTGTTGATTGTCCAGTCCAGAATACCGCCATATTTCCTATTAATATTTCCGGGTTTCTTTTAAAATCCAAACGGGGCAATTTGCCGCTTTTCCACACGCACAAACCGGTCTCAAGTATCACTGCAGGATCTTGCCAACCAACTCCCATGGCAATTGCCGAATTAACTTCTGGTTTTCCTTTTAAAATCGCGCGAGCTGCCGAACCTCCCAAGCCGCTGCCTATTTCATAAACCCAATTTGCTAAACTAACCTTGGGAGTTATGGCACAATTGACAATAAAACCATCTTGCCTCGCGTATCGAGGAACGTCTAACCAACCCCCAGCAAAATCAACTCTTAATGGAACTTCTGTGGGGCATTTAATTCGGCTAATTATTTGGCTGCTAGAAAGAAATTCTGGGTTTGGGTTTTTCGGCAAAACGATATATTGACAGCCATTCTCCGCACAAAGTTTTTGTTTTTGTGCGCCAAATTTATCGTCCTGAGTTACTGCGATAATGTCCGGTTTTTCTGCTAGAAAGCATTCGTAAAAATCTATTCCTTCTAGTTGTAAATTTTTCCCCATAACCACTTTATCTACCAGTCGGATCGATTCTAAAATTTTTCGTTTGTGTGTTTCAGGGAGACAGGATTTTCGGTTCTTATACTTCATTAACACTTCATCGCTGGCAAAGGAGACTATTAAATAGTCTCCCAATGCTTTTGCCTGCTCGAAAAAGTCGATATGGCCGGCATGAAGAATATCGTAGCAACCCGATACAAATACTTTAATCATCTTAGTTTCTCCAGGAGTTAAATTCAAGCTTTTTGCTTTTTTTCATTCTTGAGATGCACCCTGCGAGTTTTTTGAGGACAAGGGAGGGGGGAGAAGGAGGACAAGGAGGACAAGCTTCGTTCGATTTTCCCCCTCTCCCTTGTCTTACCCCTCTCCCTTGTCTCCCCAGTCTCCCTTGTCTCCCCAGTCTTAATTAGTGGCGATCGCCGAATTATCCAGAGGGCAATTTACAGAATTGTTGCCTAAAGAATCAGCCAAAGTAACTTCATCTTGATAATGTCGGGGAGTATCCATTAACAACCGCCAAGCTTCGCTGGCATCCACTAAATTCATGCGACCCGGATAGTGTATTTGTAACAACTCTTGAACCAGAGGATAATAGTCAGAGTTCATACTAGGAAAAACATGATGCTCCGTGTGATAAGAAAAGTTAAAATGGAGCAAATCGAATATTTTCGGAACCCGCAACGAAACGCTATTAATTAACGGATCGTTAACTTCGGTCATCCGGCACATCAAATGATTGGTGAAAATATAAAACATCCCTCCAGCATGACCGATGGCAAGGGGGAGTAAATAGGCGATCGCTACTTTTAGCGGTTGGAATCCAAGATAGAATAAAATGCTAAAATGAATCCCTAAAATCCCCAGACATTCAAAGGCGATCGTCCTCCTGTCTTTAGGGCTAACCGTAAAAGCAGCGGGCACATAATCCACGGATTTATTATTAAATAATAGTACCGACGTCAGATTTCGTAAATTATGCACTACCCAAGAACCAGTCATTCCTACAGGCAACCAAGATGGATGCATTTCTAGAGATGGAGCAAAGATATTTTGAATCCATTTGCCCCAAGTATTCGGCTGTTGGTAAAGGTAATTGCGGTCTGGATCTGCTAAAGCATTTGTGTTATTGTGATGTACGAGGTTGTGGAGAGTTTTCCACTGCGTCGGCGGCATAAACCACATACTTAAGCCTATAAAGCTAATCCAATAAGTCAGTAGAGGCTTTTTTTTCACAACGCTGCCGTGCATCAAATCGTGGGAGCTAAATAGCAAAACTAGGACGCTATTTCCCATAATTACAGCTAAAGGTAAATAAAGCCATAAAAGATAGATAGGCCAACTATCTAAACGAGCTGCAATTCCCCATCCCAGTATTAAAATGGCGACATTAATTAACAGTATTCCTATTTTACTAGAATCTGGTTCTAAGGCTTCTGGTGGTAAAAGGGGGCGAAGTTTTTTTGCATAGACTGATTGGTGAATTAGCTGTTGCTCTTTAAGAGCATCGATCGTTTTTTCTGAGTTCATTTTCTAAGCCGCTGGTAAAAAAAACATTCTCATCTTCTTGCCTAAATAAATTCAGCAGTTATGAGGTCCAAGCTCCGCTCTAAGTAATTAATAATTAATAATTAATAATTAATAATTATTGGACTCCCTTAGTCTGAATGGATCCTTAGCGTTCATAATTGCCCCGTCGGCGAAACAATTTTTGTTCGATTTCCGCCGGCTTAACTACTTATATAGGGATCTTATCCGACTAGAAGCTAATTGGTAGCTCTTGGCAGAGGACAGGCGGGACGCCCGTCCTACGGAAAGCAGAGGACGGGCGGGATGCCCCTCCTACGGAAAAATTCTACCACAGAATGGCCTTTAAGTCGGAAGCGGCCTCTTTTAATGCCTTTTGTCCCAAAGTCAGTATCCCCGCTAAGTTGATAAAAGCGTGGATGGTGCCTTCGTAACGGGACACCTTCACCGACACCCCGGCCTCTCGGAGGCGATCGCCATAAGCTTCCCCCTCGTCCCGCAGGGGGTCCAATTCTGCGGTAATAATTAATGCTGGAGGCAGGTTTGTCAAATCTTCTGCTAATAAGGGCGAAGCATAAGCATTTTTACCATCCTCTGCTGCGGGTAAATACTGCTTGGCATACCAGGCGATGGAGTCTGCTGTTAAAAAATAGTCCTCTCCATAGAGTCGGCGAGACTCGGTGGATAGCGAACCGTGATGGGTAACTGGATAGATAAGCAGTTGGTAAATTAAGGATGGTTGGGCGCGATCGCGTGCCATTAAAGCTACTACTGCAGCCAAATTCCCCCCCGCGCTTTCCCCACCGACGGCCATGCGACTGGCATCGCCATTAATGACCGCCGCATTTTCCGCCGCCCACAGAGTGGCGCTGTAACCATCCTCGATCGCCGCCGGGAATTTATGTTCGGGTGCCAGGCGATATTCTACAGACACCACCACGCATTGGGCGCCGTTAGTTAAAGTCCGGCAGATGCTATCGACCATATCTAAATTGCCGATCGCGTAGCCGCCACCGTGGAAATAGACTAAAACCGGAAAGGGGCCCACTCCTTGGGGGGTGTAAATGCGAAGGGGAATTTCGCCCGCCGATCCGGGAATAGTCGTATTTTCTACCTTAGCGACGGTTTCTTTTGGGTGAGACAGGTGGATAAATACCTGATTCAGTTTCCGCGCTTGTTCCGGCGTTTGGGAACTAAGGGGAGGTTTTTTAGAACTGGCAACTTTCGCTAAAAAGTCGTTGGTTTCTGCATTTGGATAATTTTTCATAACAATTAACAGTTAACAATTGGGTTGGCGATCGCTCGAATGGAGTAGTTATTTACCAAGAATGGGTTGTGGGTAATTATCGCGCTTCAGGTGTTTGGCGAGGTACTAGATAGTCGAGGGAGTATTCTCAGCAAACCAGGTTTTTTTGGGAAAACGCCGATATTTCCTCATTTTAGTTAAATACCGTACCTCCTCAAATTGCTATATAGCAATTATTGAATCGATGAACTACATTGACGCTCCCCCATTCTCCTTCTTCGATCCCCCCCCGCCACCCTTGTAAAGGGGGGAGCCAGAGGAACGAGATATGACTTGTCTGGGGAGCCAGAGGAAGAAGTTTTTAATATTCGAGGGACTTTGACATTTTCCGGCTCCCCCCTTTTTAAGGGGGGCAGGGGGGGATCGCTCCGGTCGTATCTCATACATTCAAGAATTGCTATAACAACAATTGTTAATTATTAATTATTAATTGTTAATTAAAAAAGCTGCCCTCAACCCCGCTACCGCTTCTGCCAGGGCCGAACGAGACTGACTCAAAGATTTGGTTCTGATAAAAGCGTGGATGGTGCCCTCGTAAATGGAAAACTTCACCGGTACGCCCGCATCCCGGAGGCGATCGCTATAACCTTTGCCATCGTCCCGCAAGACGTCGCAACCGGCTGACATAATCAACGCTGGTGGTAGGTCGCTCAAATCTTCTGCTAATAAGGGCGAGGCATAAGGATTTTTGCCCTCGGCGGGGGAAGGTAGGTATTGATTCCAATGCCAGACCATATCTTCTGTAGTTACCAGGAAGTCGTTGGCGTGTTTTCGGTAAGACTCGGTGTCGAAACCATACTGAGTTACGGGGTCTAATAGGAGTTGATAAATTAAAGATGGTTCGCCGCGATCGCGTGCCATTAAGGTCACAACGGCTGCTAAATTTCCCCCAGGAGTCCGCCTGCGGCTATGCGGGAGGAATCTCCCTTAATGGCAGCCGCATTTTTCGCCACCCACAGGGTTGCGGTATAGGCATCTTCCGCCGCAGCCGGAAATTTGTGTTCCGGTGCCAGACGGTAGTCAACGGAGACGACGACGCATCCCGCCCCATGGGCGAAAATTCGGCAAACGCTATCTTCTACTTCCAGATCGCCCAATACCCAACCGCCGCTGTGGAAGTAAACTAACACGGGAAACGGTCCTGTGCCGAATGGAGTGTAGATGCGGACGGGAATATCGCCGTCAATTCTGGGAATAGTGCGGTCTTCGACTTTGGCAAGGGGTTCTTTCCGGTGGGAGAAGTGGGCTAATATAGAATATTGCTGTCGTGCTTCTGCGACACCCACTTCGGGAACTGATGGTAGTTTTAGCTTTTTGAATTCTTCGACGATTTTTTTCGTTTCTGGATTTAGTTGCACGGTAATTCTTAATTATTGAGTTTTCTCATTTCCAGGCGAACTTCCGTAACTGCGCGATCGCTATCTTCAAATAAATCTCGCCTCGTTTCCTGGAACCCCAATTGCTGAAATTGAGCGAATTCTTGGTTGGAAACTGCCCAAGGCGGGCCGTTGTCGGGTTCGTCCTCGGTATCGCGGATGCGAGATATGACTAATAAAGTTCCACCTGGGGCTGCGGTGGAGGCGATCGCTTCGATAATTATCGAACGCACGTTTAAGGGCAAAGCTTGAATAGTCCGACATTCAAAGACGAAATCGAATGCCTCCCGCCAGGAAGGTTCTAGGGCGAAGGCATCTGCTACGAGATAATCCACCGAGGAATTGGGGAATCGTTCTTTGCACCAGGCGATCGCTGTGGGGGAGACATCGAAGGCGGTGACTTTATAACCAACTTTTGCCAAAGTTTCGGCATCGTCTCCCAACCCGCAACCGATAATTAGGGCGGGGCGGTTGTTGCCCTGGGGTGGAAATTTCTCCAACCAATCTTGTAAATATGGATGAGTCGTCAGTTTCGCCCAGGGCACTTGGGATGTATCTCCTTCGGCTTGGGAGTATAAGCGATCGAACCATCCATAAGGATCGGATTTGCTCAGAGATTCGTTTGCTAAGGACACTAATTTTTGTCGCAAGGTGTCTGGGGGTCGTTCGGGCATGGGTTTTGGTTTTCAAAGGAAGTCCGCTTCGATGATAATACCTCGGTGCGCCAACTGTCAAGTTTGAAAATTCGAGCTAGTAGTAATCGCTTTAGCGATTCATATTTATAAATGGCTAAAGCGATTATTACGAGCAGTCACTATATCTTTAGGACTAGCTACGAGATTTTAGACGCGACGGGAACGAGGATTGCTATATGAAATTATTTATCCCAAAACTTGACAGGCTGTGCTTTAATAGGGATGTTGTAAATTGGAGCGATCGAGATGACAAATTCATCACCGCCCGAGCCAAAGTCAGATTCCCAGAAACCTCTGGGACTTGACGAATGGATTGGGATTGTTGTCGCTTTAGCGACTATGGGCATCATTTTTTTCTGGGTGACTGGCTCTAAGCCAGGATGGAAGCTAGCGGGAACCCAGGATTTATTTTCACCGAAGGAATTAAGTCGAACTCCGGCAGTTGACGAGTTACCTGCCCGTGCAAAGTATAGCTGGTACGGTATTACTCGCAATAATGAAGTTGACTTCGAGTCTTCTGCCGAGAGAGATTTGGCTCTGGAGGCAGAGGAAAAATCGCGCCTCCTAAAAACCAAGGGGGTTAGCGAGCGCAAAAATCTTCAGTCTCTAGCAAGTGAAACTGCTCTTCCTGCGGCGATCGGGATTTCAGGTGTCGGTATGCTAACGGATGCACCGGGCATCTCCTCTCCTGGAGTGCCTGTCGATGCTGCTGCTAATGGGGATACGGATGGACCGACAGCGGTGAAGTCGTCGAGGTCTGTCGATCTGGAGGGAAGCGAGGAAACCGCGACTCCGGCAGATTCTTCACAAGGGGAGGTGCCGGGGTCTGTTGCTCTCGACGGAAGCGAAGAAACCGATTCTCCTTTATCGGATGGGAGTTCCAGCGATGGGAGCGATGGGGCGAAAGTGGCTGCATCCAGCGAATCCATCGAGTTCTCAGACCTTACCGATAAATATTGGGCCAAGGAATTTATCGTTCCCCTGGCGGCGAAGGATATTATATCGAGCTATCCCGATGGCACTTTTCAACCGGAGCGATCGATTACCAGAGCGGAATTTACCACTAACTTAGACGGAGTATTCGGTCGCAAGCCAAAGGACAAAGAGGTTGAATATGACGATGTGGAGGAGGATTATTCAGCCGAGCCGGCGATCGAGTTCGCGACAAACGTCGGAGCTATGACGGGATATCCAGATGGAGATTTTCGTCCCGAAAAGTTAATTTCTCGGATGGAGGTTTTGATTGCTTTAGCGACCGGTCTGAATTTGACTCCTCCCTCGAATGTTGACGAAGTTTTGGAGATTTACGAGGATCGCGATAAAATCCCCGGTTGGGCAAAGGAGAAAGTTGCGGCGGCAACTGCTTCTGGACTGGTAGTTAATTACCCAGAACCCGATATTCTCAATCCCATAGAGCCTGCGAGTCGGGCGGAAGCGGCGGCGATGCTTCATCAGGCTTTGGTTTTCAGGGGGGTGTTTGAGCCGGTTGATTCTCAATATGTTGTGACTGTTGACGAGTAATAGAATTTTCTCTCGGGTGGAGCGAAGCTCCACCCAGTAGGGTGCGCACCGCGCACCAGCAGTAGCAGCGTTAGAACGTAATCGCTTTAGCGATTCATCTATATAAATCGCTAAAGCGATTACTACAAACAAGATTTAAGCGATCGCTACGAACGGCGGAAATAGGAATAAATTTATGTTAGAAAAACTGAGGATTGAAAATTACAAATCTATCGATCTGCTAGAATTAAAATTGGGGCGAATCAATGTTTTTATTGGGGAAAATGGTTGTGGGAAAAGTAATATTTTAGAGGCGATCGCTCTCGGGGCCGCCGCTACTAGCAACAAGTTGGATAACGAATTTTTAGTCACCAGAGGCATCAGAGTTACCGAACCTCAATTTATGCGTTCTGCTTTTAATAAAGAAAATCTCGACGGGGAGATAAAACTCTATTTTAAAGGAAAGAATGATACTCAACTAAAGTTTTTCCTTGCCCACAATAATCAACCTTATTCTCGGTGGATAGAGCAATCTATAATACCTTCAATTTTATCTTATGCACAAGTTTGGCCTGGAACCAATTTGGAAAAAATTCCACCACAATTTAAAGTTGTATTAGACATCAAGCTACCTGACTTTCTCATCTACTCCCCTCAAAATGATGCCTTAC
>CALKCV010000414.1 GCA_938083405.1 uncultured Microcoleaceae cyanobacterium
GAGGCGCCCGACGGCAACGGTAAAGCGTCCAAAACACAGGAGTCTGCTAAGTAGATAATCTCGTTCGTAGTAATCGCTCTTCGCGATTTAAAACAATCGCTCTTCGCGATTACTACGAACATTACCTATTATCAAAAAAGAGGAGAACCAAACATGGATATAAGCACAAATTATTTGGGATTAAAATTGCGATCGCCTCTCGTAGTAGGTGCCGCTGCCCCTTTAACCGAAGACATCGATAACATCAAACGGATGGAAGATGCCGGCGCTGCGGCGGTGGTACTTCATTCATTATTTGAAGAGCAAATTCGAGAAGAAAAATTCGAGCTGCAACATCACCTAGAATACGGCACTTATAGCTTTGCCGAAGCGCTGACTTATTTTCCCGAACCGGAGGTATTTCATGTCGGCACTTCCGAATATTTAAACCATATTGCCGAGGCGAAAAAAAGCGTGGATATTCCTATAATTGCCAGCCTAAACGGTTCGACAATAGGCGGTTGGACCGAGTATGCCAAGGAAATACAGCAAGCCGGTGCCGACGCTATAGAATTAAATATCTACAGCATCCCCACGGATATCAACGTAACGGGAGCAGAAATAGAGCAGAATTATATCGATATTTTGCAAGCAGTTAAAGCCGAAGTCAGCATACCAGTAGCGATTAAAATTAGTCCGTTTTTTAGCAACATGGCTAACATGGCAAAACGGTTAGTAGAATCCGGTGCTAACGGGTTAGTTTTGTTCAACCGTTTCTATCAACCGGATATCAATATCGAAGAATTGGAATTGAGCAGTAACGTGTTATTAAGCACGCCCCAGGCAATGCGGTTGCCCATGCGTTGGATCGCGATTTTGTACGGTCGTTTGTCCGTAGATTTTGCCTCCACTAGCGGCATCCAAAAAGGGCAAGATGTCATTAAAATGATGATGGCGGGGGCGAACGCAACGCAAATTGTAAGCGCTTTATTGAGGCATGGAATTCCTCATTTGAAGGAAATTGAGGCCGAGATCGTGCATTGGATGGAGGAACGCGAATATGAATCTATAGAACAAATGCGCGGCAGCATGAGTCAGATTAATTGCCCCGATGAAAGTATGTTCGAACGGGTGCAATATATGAAGGCAATTGAGAGTTATAAACCTGCTGAAAGTTTGTTGAGATTGCATTAGGAAAGTATTCCTATCCCCAGAAACCCGGTTTTTAATACAATACCGTCGGCATCATCGAGATTTAAGAAACCGGGTTTTTTTAAAAAACCCGGTTTCTGGCGGGCGAATTAGCCATTTTCTTGCAGGTATTTTTATTTTGGCGAAGGTATTGTAATAAAAACCGGGTTTCTTAATTATATTTTACCCTAAAAAAAAGAAAACTGTAGGGGCAATAGCATTCGGACGGTAAGCGTAGTAAAAACGCACTAAGATTAATGTCCGAATGCTTTGCCCTGCGAGAGCTAATGAGCGATTTATTTCCTATTATCGAAGTTCCCGAAGATGCTATCCAGGAAACGGAAGATTTGGGAACCAAGTTTAAATTTTGGTTTCGCGCGAACCAACTAGATTATTTATATAAACAAGCTAGAGCTAATACTGGAGAAGCTTGGTCGGAAAAAATAGCATCGGAATTATGTCAGTTACTAAACCTACCTCATGCAAATTACGAACTGGCAATTTGGAACGGCAATTTGGGAACTATTTCTCCTTCCTTCGTGCCGCCAAATAACACTCTCATGCTTGGTAACGATTTTTTAGCAGAAATAGAGCCAAACTATCCCCAATTTGAAAAGTTTAGGGTGTCCGAACATACCCTTGATGTTGTTGTTAAGGCGATCGCCAATTCTTCCGTCAGTTTACCTCTAAACTGGAACCCTCCTACGGGCATTCAAACACCAGTAGAAACTTTTGTCGGTTACTTATTATTAGATGCTTGGATAGGTAACACCGATAGACATCACGAAAACTGGGGATTTATTGTTAATCAAATAGTGCATTTAGCACCGACATTCGACCATGCCTCCTGTCTAGGTAGAGAGTTACAAGACAATAAAAGACAGAATAAATTAAACAATAAAACTGTCAATAACTATGCAGCCAAGTCGCGGTCTGGGATTTATGCTAAAGTGGGAGACAGAAAAGCAATGTTAACGCTAGATGCGTTTGAAGAAGCAGCACAAAGATATTCTCAAGCTGCCTTAATTTGGCTCCAACGTTTAGCCAATATATCCGAAGACGAGATTTTGTCTCTATTTGTCCGCGTACCAGGAGAGTACATTTCTGAAATTTCTCTGGAATTTGCAAAACAAATTCTGACAATTAACCGACATAGACTTTTACAAATAGGAGAAAAACTGCTATGAAAGCATTATTTTTAGCTTGGCAAGACTCAATTACTCGTGCTTGGTTTCCAGTTGGTCGCCTAACTTATGACAATAATTGGTATGAATTTGTTTACATTAAAGGGGCTGAAATAGCTAAGAATGACTCTAATTTTCGGGGTATTTTTTTTCCCGAACATGAGTTTGATAAAGTTTATCGTTCTCGTGAATTGTTTCCCGTATTTTCTCATCGTATCATGCCGCGATCGCGCCCCGATTATTCCAATTATATTCAATGGCAAAATCTATCTCAAACGGAAAACAATCCTCTAGTTTTATTATCTCGCAGTGGCGGAAAAAAAGTAACAGATAATTATGAAGTTTTTCCCGAACCAGAACGAGACGAAGATGGTTTTTATCATCTTTATTTTTTTATTCGCGGTTTGCGGTATATGGCTTCTTATAATAAGAACAGGCTCGAAAAAATAGAGGTAGGAGAAACCTTGTATTTGCTCCACGATTCGCAAAACGATTTTGACTCAAACGCTTTAATGTTACGGACCAAAGATTTTTACCTTTTGGGTTTTTGCGTTCGGTATTTACTGGATGATGTTTTTCCCATCTTACAAAATAATTCTAATTTAGTGGAAGTAAAAGTCGAGCGCGTCAACCAACCACCGGCGCCGTTAAGCATGAGATTGCTGTGTCATTTAACCGTAAAAGACGAGAATTATCGACCATTTTCTAGTCCGATGTACGAACCTTTAGCCGTTCCTGTTTTGGGTTGATTCGTATGGGGTAGTTGCAGTTGGCAATTAACCGTGTTATAATCGATTTAATGCGTCGAAGCGCGCGGTCTATTTATGGGCTAAATTAACAAAAAAAATATGCAAACAGAAACGGTTACATTAAATATTCCAGAAGCAATTTATCAACGTTTGGCTAACACTGCCAGAGGGATGCAACGGTCCCTAGAAGAGATAGTAATTCATGCTTTAAAAGTAGGAATACCTCCAGGTTATGAGGATATTCCAGAGGAATTCAAAGCCTATATTGCTGGACTAGATCGACTGGATGACGATAGTTTGTTCCGCATAGCCCGCAGTCAAAAAACAGAAGCAGAGATGAAAAAATATAATAGTTTGCTAGAGGCTAATTCCAGCAGAGAATTAACGGATAGGGAACAAGTGGAATTAGGAAAAATGCGGCGGGAAGCAGATTTATTTATGTTAAAAAAAGCGCAAGCTGCGGCTTTACTGCACTGGCGGGGATATAAGGTGCGTCCCATGTAAAAACAGGTGTTTTCATTAATTAATAAAAAATAAATAATTATGTCTTCTTACATTTCTGAAAGTCTGCGCTCGCAGATTGCCCAAAGCGATCGCAACCGTTGCTGTTATTGCTTAACTAGCGAAATAAATAGTGGCATTCGCATGACTTATGACCATATTTACCCGCGCTCAAAAGGTGGAGAAACAAGCTTGGAAAATGTTTGTTTGGCTTGCCAAAACTGCAATGAATTCAAAGGTAATAGAATTGAGGCGATCGACCCGCTGACAGGAGAAACAGTATCTTTGTTCAATCCACGCCAACAGCAATGGTCGAATCATTTTCAATGGAGTTCTGATGGTACGCAAATTGAGGGTATAACTGCTGTTGGTCGAGCAACAGTTACAGCTTTAAGAGCGAACACTCCAGTTATAGTTGCCACCAGAAAACGTTGGGTAGCTGTTGGTTGGCATCCTCCTGTGGATTAGGGCTCGTTTTAACGTCAGTTCTATAAAAAGCCAAATTTTCCCTCTGGAAACGAAATCATAACGGTTTTAGCCTCCGTCGAACAGGACTTACGCACTCGTCAATGAAATTTGGACGGTAATATCAATTAACAATTAACAATGTTCCCAATTAACAATTGGATTTTTGAGCTAGAATCGTTGGTACGATTGCTTTGGCACTTTTCCCTCTATTAATTTTTTTATGGTTGTTTATTGTGACTTGATATAAGAGAATTGCTATCCTGACGGACTGCTCCGCAAACGCTATCGCTCGTTTCGGACAGAAATGAGATTTTTTTGCCTTAGTCCTAGAAGTGAAAGAAGCGATAGACTTTTCCAATTAGGCTCTCGAAATCCTCGTACCAAGGAAAGGATAGTTCGATCGATTTGATGTATGATTAGGGAGTAACGCTTTTGGGGGAGACGAGCGATCGCGTTTCTCCCTTGGGGGCAGGTAGCTTGCAGGCGCATAAAGAACGATCGCGAACCCATATCTAATCAAATAAACACCATGTTAAAACGTTTCCATCTCGTATTATGTTTGATG
>CALKCV010000415.1 GCA_938083405.1 uncultured Microcoleaceae cyanobacterium
CGCACAGTTAACACCTGGGCAGACATCATCAACCGCGCCAACTTGGGTATGGAAGTTATGCACGAGCGCAACGCTCACAACTTCCCCTTAGATTTGGCTAGTGTTGACAGCGCTCCTGCTATCAAGGGTTAATCTTTAATCATCTTTGATTAATTAAATAAAAAAGCGCTCTCCAGTTTTGGAGGGCGCTTTTTTTTGGTTCAAAGACGAACAGGCATCTTGCCCGTTCGTTTTCCGGCAAGTTCCCTCGCGCCAAATTACTAACTCAACCTCCGAATTTCCGAATAAAAACAAGCCATATTCAAACCATTAGCCTGCTTGATAAAGCTAGTCCGCAAGCGCAAATTGGGCATCAAATACCACAAACGTTCCTCAGCATAGACAGTATCCGACTCCGTAACCAAAGTTAGCACGTCGTCGGGGGCGATCGCGTAACGACCCACAAAGTTTCCTGCCCCACCGTCGCCCCTCTCTTGCAGCAACTTACCTTCTTGCGGGTTGTCGCCATCGGCGATCGGCACCAAAACCGTGGCAGCAGTTTCCCCCTTGCTAGTCACCCGCGCCCCCGCCAAAGATGCCAGGGCGGGATCTGTCTGATATTTCTGACACAATTTAACCACTGTTGCATCTTCTGGTGGGAGGATGTCTATATTTAACTCTAACTTGCCTGCCTGCAACTCCCCTGAATTAAAATTATGAACCGTCCTTTGGCAAAACCATTTGCCGGCGCTTTGTTGGAAAAATTCGATAATGTCCATTTTATTTGCTCCCAATTATTAGTCGGTTTCTATTATTTCATTAATTGAGTCTTGTTTCTAGTTTTCTGGCTCTGGAGAGCCCGCCTGCGAAACTGGGTTTTTGGGAAAAACCAGATTTCTGAGAATACTATTTGCTGCTGTCTAACGATCGCCGCGTGCCTTACTCTATGAGATGCACTACTCAAATGGTATTGTTCGGTTGCGCGGGGCGCCCAGCCCTAGCTACAATCTACAATCTACAATCTACAATTTCAATTATTAATTATTAATTATTAATTATTAATTGTTTTTAGATGCCCACAATAATCGACCACATACTGGCAGTTAAAACTATAGCAGCTAGATGCTGTCCGAAGAGCGATCGCGCGGGTTTGCGAGCGATTTTTTGAGTTAAAACCACAGTTAAAATCAAGGATATCGACAAAGTGGATGCTTGCAAAAAAGCGATCGTTGCGGGATGCAAAACCCAAATTGGCAACCCCTCGCCGCTCAAACCAAAAGTCGCCCAAGTTACGGGTAAAATCCTCCCGGCTTCCCCCAAACCCAAACGCAAATAATGAGCCAAACTTCCCCCCAAAACTAGAGGTAAATATCCATAAGCTAACTTTATGAAAGACGGAGAATTTGCTCCCGATTTATTTTGAGATTTATTCTTAAAAGCGCTGTTAATTTTACCAACCAACTTCATAGCGCCATAAGCTATAGAACAAACAAAAACCGGTACTAATAAAGCTGCGATCGACAATGCTAAATGCTGCCAAAAATCGGTTAAATCTACATTCAAACCCCACAAAGCTAACCAATTATTAAACTCCGGCAACCGACGTAAAAAGATACCTCCAAACAACAAAAATAACAAAGCAACCTCATAACTTCTTTCTACATGAGTCGTCCATAATTCTATACCAGGCGGGCGCAAATTCACTTCCACCGAACGATGGGGGCAAGCTTTCAGACAAGTCATGCACAAAACACAATCTCGGTTATCTTCCAACTGTGCTGGATGGGAATATAAAGGACAACCATTAGTTTCCAAACCTTCTCCTTCTTTCGGTCCTCCTTTGTAGCAATGAAAAGTGTTGCACTCCGCCGAACAAGTACCTTGTTCCGCCCTCAATTCGGTCATCGAAAGTTTAGCAAACAAACCGTTCATGCCTCCAATAGGACATAAATAGCGACACCAAAAACGACGCTCAAAAATGCTAGAAAATATTATAGCTCCCGAGGTAATTAATAACAGCAAACAAGCGGAAAGATAGGCAGTATTTTCCAAATCCCAAAGCTCCTCCCAGAGGAATATTAGAGCAAATAAGCCAAATAAAAACCAGCCGCCCCACCGTTCTGCTTGCTCTCGCGGCCACTTTTTCAACTGTCGCGGCCACAACCATAGAGACAGTTTTTGAGTGATTTCTCCATAAATCATAAACGGACAAACCGCACACCACAAACGCCCCACAATAGGAAACAATAACAAAATAAGAGGCCACCACCAAGCCCAGAAAAAGTTTAAGACAAAATTATCGCTGCGACTTTGCGGCCCCAGGAATAAAACTGCAACGATAAAAGCAAAAAAGACAACCGTAAATCCGTAATTGATTTTATCCGGCCACCAATCGCTGCGGAGAAACTGGCGAAATTTGGGATAGTAATTTAAAAGATTGACGCGAAATACTTGCTTTTTGGGTTTGTTTTGCCAGAACAATTCCTCGGTTAATTCTAAACCGCAACTGGATTGAACGATCGCCCTTTCGACTAATGTTTCTAATTCCCTGATATTCCCAGGAAAATCGTAAGCTTGGAGGCGACGCAATGCTTCTGGAGTTATCCTAGATATCTGTTTCTTTTTTGCTCGACAATAGAGGCGGATATAATAATCCACATAATCGCTAATATCTGCTTTTCTCACTCTTAAGGGCGGCACTTTAATCGCGCGACCTACTATTTTGTTAATTTCCGATAGAGATTTTTCGGAAATAGCTAATATTTTTGCCCGACATTGACGCGATTCTGAAGGCGATTCTTCCTGGGAACGAACGGGAGAATAAGTGTTATTTTTTAGCAAGTTGCATATTTGCGGCAGGAGTTCTTTTGGTAGGTCTTGAATGTTGTTCAAAACGAGGGTTCCTTCTCCCAACCATTCTATTAATCCCGTCTTGCCGCCAGCGCGACCAAATAGCTCTGCACCGCTATTTGTTAAAAGTTCGCAATCAATTTTAATAATCGGTTGCCGGCGGCGATCGCTGCTGTAGTGAATGAGGGCCGCGATGTTGTCTTTTTCTAATCCCTGTTCCCCAAAGATTAAAACAGATTTATTATCCCGCGCGGCTTCCATAACTTGTTGCCGGAGGCGGACTCCATAGCGACTTTTGCCAATAATTCCCCGTTTTGCCTTGGTGACTAAATAGGGTCTTAGTTCCGTTTGTCGTTCTTGTTCGTAGCTTAATTTTGAGGAGGTTTCTGCTAAGTCTCTGGCTAATTGTTTGGTAAATTCTTGGAATATTTCTGGGTAGCGATCGCTCAGTTTTTTAAACTCTTCCAAGCTCAAAAATAATAGTTCCGATTCTGTTAGAGCAATAATGCTTTTTTCCGTCGGTCGTTCCAGGATTAATTCGGGGACGAGCATAATTTCTCCTGGTAAGAGAGAGGAGACTTTTTGAGTCCCCGAGCTACCATTGGCATTTTCAACTTCTCGGACGCTCTCCAGTCTGCCCGTCTGGAGAAGATAGAGACCGTCCGCCGGGTTATTTTGAGCAATTATTATCTCGTCGGCGGGGTAATGTTTGGGTTGGAGAGAGCGAGCGAGGGCTTCTATTATTTCTGCGGAAAAAACCCCCAAGGCTGTTCTTTCTCGCAACCAAATTAAAAGGTCATCGGCTGTCATAAATTTTAGAGGAACAATTCCCAAAAGTTGATATAATCGAGTTTATCATCAATCGAGCTTTTTTATCGAGAGAGGTTAAATGTACCATTTTATCGACCTTTGGGTACCCTTAGCATTATTGGGCTTAATAATCATCGCAGCAATTTACTTTACCCGGGTATAAACGATCGATCGCCGGGAGTACGTCACCTAGTAAGGGAAGCAACCATTTGCTGCTTATTGGAACCTTGGAACCTAGAACAGGCAAATTGCCCGTTCTACGAACAAGGTTGAACTTCAAAACCTCGATTATTCCTAACTTCATTCACCGAACAAGAATAGCTAATTT
>CALKCV010000416.1 GCA_938083405.1 uncultured Microcoleaceae cyanobacterium
ATACCATTAACTGTTTACGGCGACGGTTCCCAAACCCGAAGTTTTAGTTACGTTTCTGACTTGGTGGAAGGATTAATTCGTCTGATGAATAACGATTTTATCGGACCGGTTAATTTGGGCAACCCGGGAGAATACACTATCTTGCAATTGGCAGAAAAAATTCAACAAATGATTAATCCCGATGCGGAAATTACATTTAAAGAATTGCCTCAAGATGACCCAAAACAACGACAGCCAGATATTACTCGGGCTAAGAAATATCTCGACTGGGAACCAAAAATCCCTCTGGATGAGGGGTTAAAATTAACTATAGATGATTTCCGGGAACGGCTGAACGATAGACCGTAAAATACTTATAGGGGTGCAGGAGAAATTGGGGAACTTTGGAGGAAAATTAATCTTCCATAATTACTAATTTTCTCGTTACTAATCGTAGTTTGTTCGCTTAAAAAAAGATAAGGAGAGATTTATGCGCGTTTGCGTAATTGGTACTGGATATGTGGGTTTGGTCACTGGCGTCTGTTTGGCAGAAAGCGGACATCAGGTGATTTGCGTTGATAATAACGAAGAAAAGGTTAAGTTGATGAAGTCGGGACAGGCCCCAATTTACGAACCGGGACTCTCGGAATTGATGCAGTCCAATGCTAAGGAGGAACGTTTACAATTTACTTCGGACCTTGCTATGGGCGTGGAAAATAGCGATATTTTTTTTATCGCTGTCGGTACTCCACCCTTGCCGACTGGTGAAAGCGATACTCGTTATGTAGAAGCAGTAGCTCGCGGTATTGGTGCTTGCCTCACTAAAGGCTATAAAGTCATAGTTAATAAATCTACCGTTCCTATCGGTTCCGGGGACTGGGTGCGGAAGCTGGTTTTGGATGGCGTTGCAGAACGCAAAGCATCTCTGGGAGAATCTGGGACCGAGATCGAGGCTGAGTTTGATGTGGTCAGCAACCCCGAATTTCTGCGGGAGGGTACGGCGATTTTTGATACTTTTAATCCCGATCGCATCGTCCTCGGCAGCAATTCCCAAAAGGCTCTGGATATGATGCAGGAGTTATATACTCCTATTATCGAACGCAAGGTTGCCGACGATAAGTCTCTGCCACCAGTGCCGGTGGTGGTGACGAATCTTAATTCGGCGGAGATGATTAAGTATGCGGCGAATTCTTTCTTGGCGACGAAGATTAGCTTTGTTAATGAGGTTGCTAATATTTGCGAGCGGGTTGGTGCGGACGTGACTCAGGTGGCTAAGGGGATCGGTCTGGACTCTCGCATCGGTAGTAAGTTCCTCCAAGCGGGTATCGGTTGGGGCGGCTCTTGTTTCCCGAAAGACGTGTCGGCTTTGATTCATACTTCCGATGATTACGGTTATGATGCTAAGTTGCTCAAGTCGGCGGTTGAGGTGAACCAGCGCCAGCGGACCCTGGCTATTGACAAGTTGCAGCAGGCGCTTAAGATTCTTAAGGGTAAAACTGTTGGTTTGTTGGGTTTGACTTTTAAGCCGGATACTGACGATATGCGCGATGCGCCTTCTCTGGATTTAATTAAGGAGTTGAACCGCCTCGGGGCCCAGGTGAAGGCTTACGATCCGATTATTTCTCAGTCGGGTATGCGTCACGGTTTGTCTGGGGTTCATGTGGAGACGGACCTGGAACAGTTGGCGGATGGTTGCGATGCTTTGGTTTTGGTGACTGACTGGGAGCAGTTTTCAAAGTTGGATTACCAGAAGATGGCGAAGTTGATGGCTAACCCGGTGTTTATTGACGGTCGGAATTTCTGCGATCGCAAGGCCCTAGAGGCCGCAGGTTTCCAGTATGTGGGTATCGGACATTAATTTCGGGCTGTAAGCTTCGGAACTCACGAAACCCGGTTTTTATTAAAAACCGGGTTTCTGCGTTGTCACACCTCAAACATTGAAATTGCGAGACGGGCTATCTTACACTTTTAATAAACGAATAAATCCCGCCTGTTCAAAATGGCGATCGGATGTAAACGCTTCCGAAATTTCTTCCTGTTCCATAACGACAAAACTAATGCAATCTGTTAACCCCCAATCCTTATCGAGGCGATCGCTATAGAGTTGCCAACCCCGCTCAAAAAGAGACTGACTTAAAGGAATAATTTGTAAATCCTGGAGACCTTTCAAACGGTTGATAAAGGCGATCGTTTTACGACGTAGTTTAGACGAAACAAGTGCATCGGCTACCTCCAGCAAAATAAAATCAGTTGTTACTAATCGGCATTTTCGTTATTGCAATTTCTTCATTACCAATAACGCCGAACCATGAAAGTCATCATTGCTATTAATTAAGGCTATCCAGGCAGCAGTATCAACAAAAACTTTTTTCATTACTCTACCTCTCTCTTAGGAGTTCCATAAAGATAATGGTCGTGTTGATAAGAAAGGTCGTTAATCCCAGTTTCCATCTGACATTCTTCGACGATTTCCGTCAACTCTGACCAAAAATCCTCGGGCTCGATTTGGTCGAGAATAAGTCGGGCAATTTCATTTTGCCGGGTATCCGGTAATTGCTGTAATTTAACAAAAGCTTCTGTTAATAATTCAGTCATATCTTTAACCTTTTAAAAAAACGATACATTAGCATTTATCAAACTGTTTCGGGGGTTGGTGGTTCTAGGTCATTCATTAGCGCTTACCTTTAACAAAAAATCTCAATCCCTATAATAGCACCCAAAAGACACAAAAGCCAAGACCTCCCCTATATCTAGTCCAAAAACCCGGTTTTTTCAAAAAAAAAACCGGGTTTCTGGGTTTAAGGGGCGATCGCTCTTCCGCACGCAAACTAACTTTCATTCGCCTTTATGAAAATCGGGGTCAAATTCATAAAAGTGTATTTTCTGCTTCACTTTACAGTAAAAAATCCTAGAGCATCTATTGTCAAGAGTTCCGCGTCCCATTTTAAATACATCGGCGCTGTACTTGGTGTATTTTTTTCCGTCAATTGATATTTTGCCGTATTTGTGTTTGCGGATATCTATATCTATGTCGCAAACAACTTGAGTTAGAGAATTAATAAATCGCTGTTTGTATTCGCTATCTTCATCAAATAATTTAGCTTTAACTACACTTGCCCAAAAAGCATCGTCAAAAAGGAATTTTTGCTGTTTTAGATCGGCTTCCCACTCGTTGATAATAGTTTTTTTATTAGATAAAATTGCAATTGCCTCTCTCAGGCTAGATTCTCTTAAACTAGAGCTTTCCAAAATAGTTTGAGATAAAAAATATTCGACATCAAAAATACTGTCTGGGTCCTTGGCGAGAAGAAAGCGATCGCTCGTTACATCCTTCCCATTTTCCACCATTTGCGTTGGCTGAGAATTAGGGCTAATTAAGCACAATAACTCTTTAGAATCGCAAGCCAAACATTGCCAAATTAAATAATTCCATTCAAAGATAACATCCTCTGGAACTAAACTATTATTAAAAGAGCAGTCTTGAATATTTTCAGTTAGCAACTTACAGTTTGCGGGGCAATATTCAAATCTTCTAAACAATTTGGGCAAAATTTTATCGTTGAATAATTTAGCATAAAAGTCTGCTACTTTTGGTTCGTTTTTAAAAGGATTATTGTTGTAAATTTCAGCAAATAAACCTTCGCTGGCTTTGAATTTAACTAACTGGTATAAGCTATCCGTGTTTTTTTCTACTTCTTCGATGCGATCGAGTAAATTGTTAAGAGACATAAAAATCTCTAAATAAGTCCGAGAACGCCACGCCTCCTCAGTGACAGCTAAATACACGGGATCGAGATATTTTCTCATGCTTTCAACTTAGTCATACGTTTTTTCAAAGTTGCTTCCATTAGTTCCCGAGAATCATCTTCATCAAAGAAACCAACCGGCCAATTTTCAATTTCACCGTATTCGTTAATTGTAATCTTTTTGAGAACGGAAGTTTGTTCTGCTTCGTCAAAACTAACAAACAAAGGGTTTAACAGAGATTGAATTTCGCCCGATTCTTCTTGGGCGACGCGCAAACAAAGTCGATTGATTAAATGTTCGCTATGAGTTTCTATGACTAAGTTTTTACCAGACTTAGCCATGCAGATAAAAAAGTCTGCCAGCTTCGACTGCAAGGAAGGATGCAAATGGATTTCTGGCTGTTCCAAAATTATTGTTTCTCCTTCTTTCACCCGCAAGCATTCTACTAAAATTGGTAAAATTTGACTGACTCCAAATCCTACATCTGGCAGAGAGACTTCTACACCAGAAGAGTTCAATTGCACTTGATTTATTGTACCTCTTAAACCAACTACAGATTTAATTTCTGGAAGTTTCATGCATTCTAATAGCCACCAATTTACTGCTTCTAGCATCCGATCCGACTCTCGAAGCTCAAACTTTTCGACCTGCTTTCCTTGATAAA
>CALKCV010000417.1 GCA_938083405.1 uncultured Microcoleaceae cyanobacterium
TTTAATTTGCTTCTCTGTGAGTCCCGCTCGTTCTGCTAGTTCTTTTTGACTTAGTTTTGCGCCAATGCGAGCTTTAATTGGAATTTGCGATAAGCGTTGGATGTCGGATAGTTGTAATACGAAGCGATCGCCGAGATTAATGAGAGCTTCATACTCCACTACTTCTGCTTTTAAAACATCGAGATGGCTTTGTAAAGATTCTCGCTTGATTTTCTGCAATAAATCGTTATTTTTATTGCTTCCTTCTCCATTGTTGCAGACAGATAAACTTGATTCAAAAGATTCGATTAATTCTTGAGTATATTCGTATTGTTTTTGATTTTTAATCATGCTTCCCACCTTAATAAGTCTATAGCAATAATTCCTTTCGGATTTTTTTCTCGATCTCGTTGGAAGAATTCAAGAGAATTCATTGCATAAATGCCTGCGGGCTGTTCTGAAGGAAAAATTTCTCCTTTATAAGTTGCTTTTTGAGCGCTGCGATCGCTAGTATTCAGCAATTTGGGTGCGTTAGTTTGCAAATATTGAAAGTTGACATCTTCTGTATCCCAATAAGAAAATAAGAAACCCGGTTTCTTTGAGAAACCGGGTTTCTGGCTCCAGGTTTCTGGCTCCAAAGTTATAATAATCCATTCTCAAGCCACTCCTTTTAAGAACCACCACACTCAAAATTAGAACACTCCAACCCATCTGGTAGGGGCGTAATTTCCCCTTCCATCGACCAACCATTTTCCGCCGCTAGCTCTTTCAAAATATCGACGCGCTTTTTGGTTAAAGGATGAGTTGAAAAATATTCAGAAACATTATTTCCCAATCTACTTTTCTCTTCAATTTTTGCTATTCTTTCAAAAAAATCCAGACTATGCTCCCCATGTCCGTAACGAGCGATCGCCGCCGACAAACCATAAACATCTGCGGCATATTCTTGTTCTCGACTGTAATTCATTGCCGTCAAATTAACAGTTTGTTTAATAATATTTGGCGTACCCCCACTCCCCGAAGTGCCGAAATCTACTACAATTAAAATAAACATTAAAGGAAGCGATCGCCCCAATCCTTTCAAGGAATCTCTAGCTGCTAAATGCCCCAACTCGTGGGCCAAGACAAAAGCCAATTCGTTCTCCGATTTCACCGACTTTAAAAAACCCGTAGTCACAAAAACATGACCCCCCGCCAAAGCAGCCGCATTTTGAATCTTACTATCCAGTAAATGTAGCGTCAAAGGAATTTCTCTATTTGCAGCTTCCCCTCGCAAAGATTCGATTAAATCTTCAATATATTCGATGCGCTTGTCGTCTTCTATTTCTTTAGCATTTAATTGATTTGTAACCGCCGGTGCAAGCAAATCTCCTATTTGTTTTTCCCTTTTATTACTAATTCTAGGAACCAGGAAATTCGCCGCTATTCCCAAACCAAAATAAACCAACAAAGTAAAGCCAACCACCGTACCTAATAAATAAGCGAAATTTACCAAAGGATGAACCTTGGTAACGTTAACTTCTTCGGGAATCTCTTTAGGCGTGTATTTCATAATAAATATTCTGAAACTTTTAAGAGTTTTCTGATGGCGCTAAAATGCTTTAGCGCCGCTGCTTACTTTCTCAACGAATGCCCGTTCCGTAGGCAATTACCTCGATAGAAACGGTACTTTTATTAGAATTACCGCCAATAGTAGAACTTTCCAGACGAACGTTTAAAACTTGAGTTGCCCCCCAAGCGATCGCCTGTTCTTTCATCCTTAAAATCGCCTCTCGGCGACCCCGATCTAACAAACTTTCGTATGCTACCACTCTACCGCCTATTAAATTTCTCAATGCCAAAACAAAGGTTTTAAAATAGTCGCTAGAAATGACAACGCTACCCACAAACATTTGAGCGTCTCCCGCTTCTGGAAATGCTTGTTTCGCACCAAAAGTTACCGCTGGAACGTGGAGGGTTTGTCGCTCTCGTTTTTTAATACTTTCGTAATGCTTTTTCTCCACATAAGCCCCAGAAAAAAAGCCGATCGCCAACAAACTCAAAACTACGAATATAGACATGAAATCTTGCATAGCTATTGCACCCTCACTGCAGTTCCATAAGCAAAAAGTTCCGCAGCGCCTTGGGATACGGAGGAAGTAGCAAAACGGACGTTTACTATGGCATTTGCCCCTAACTGTTGGGCTTGTAAAATCATGCGATCCGTTGCCTCTTGGCGAGCTTCTTGTAATAATTCGGTGTAGCCTTTGAGTTCCCCACCGACAACATTTTTTAAACTCGCCGCGATATCTCTGCCAATATTTTTAGCCCGGACCGTGCTACCCTGTACCAGACCGAAATGTTCGACTATTTCTTTCCCCGGTACACCTTCGACAGTTGTTAAGATCATTCTGCTTTTCCCGATTAGTAGAAAAAATCATAGTATTTAATTCTACTACAACTCTGCCCAAATGACAAGAGCCATGAACTTTTTAGCTAAAAATAAGTCCCTGAAGGGAATTTGGTACTTATGGCTGCCTTTAGCGCTAGGAATATTAATAGGCGGCATGACTGGCACTCGTACCAGCAAAATAGAAGCAAAAGAAATGGAAGCGATGCAAATGCAACAACCATCTAATACTAACTGTTCTCAAACCAGCATTACTGGGGCGGTCGTTCGCAAACCCTGGGCTAAAACTGCCGAGTCTTGGATGGCGGGGGGCGGCGACTATTACGTTCTCGACGTCGGGGATGCCGAAATTGAACAGCGATCGGCCCAGTTAGGAGTAATTTTACGACCCTCCGATCGCCTTTCTTTAGAAACTTTCGATCGATAC
>CALKCV010000418.1 GCA_938083405.1 uncultured Microcoleaceae cyanobacterium
GGGAAATTCAACTAACCCAACTAAACCTCCTTGCCAGTCACGATACGGCCCGACTGCTGAGTATTGCCGGGGGCGATAAGGCAACGGTAGAAATAGCAACTTTGTTATTATTGACCTTTCCCGGGGCACCGAGTATCTACTATGGCGACGAGGTGGGTTTGCCGGGAAGGATAGACCCAGACAGTCGTCGCGGTTTTCCCAATTCTCGCCAGTGGGAGTTGGAAGTTTTAGACTATCACAAACAATTAATCGCTATTCGACATCAATATCCGGCTTTGCGGGTGGGTTCTTACGAAGTATTGTTTGCCGAGGGCAGCGTTTATATATTTGCGCGGGTTTTGGGGGATGAGGAGTTAATCGTTGCTGTAAACGTCGCAATGACCCCCGTTCAAATAGCTTTCGAGGCGAACCAGCTAAAATCTCAACCCGATCGCTTGCTTTATGGAACTACAGAGATTGCTTGGCGAGTGGAGGGAGATTCTCGCTTGCTGGAATTGAATTTACTGCCGCGCCAGGGGTGCATTTTAGGTTGAGTTAAATAAAGTCGTAGTAATCGCTTTAGCGATTAATATAGATAAATCGCTTTAGCGATTGCTACGAACAAGATGTCAAGAGCGATCGCCAACAAAAAAACAACCCCCGCCATTTCCTCAAATATAAGCTAAACTGTTAATTTAGGGGCGTAGAGTCATCGGCTCAACCTAAACCCCAACGGTCCAAACTCATAACTAAAGGAAAATTCTATGCGCAAAGGTTGGCGAATTGGAAGTCTATTCGGCATTCCTCTATTCTTAGATTCCTCCTGGTTTATCATCTTAGCCTGGGTGACTTATCTCAACAGCCAATATTATCAAAATCGGGGACCAGTTACCTCCTGGGGGGTCGGTTTGGCGATCGCTCTATTGCTTTTTGCTTCGGTAATCTTGCACGAATTGGGGCATAGCTTAGTCGCCATGTCTAAAGGCATTAAAGTCAATTCCATTACTTTATTTCTATTTGGCGGAGTGGCGGCGATCGAGAAAGAACCGGAAACCCCGGGCCATGTTTTTCAAGTCGCGATCGCCGGTCCTGCAGTAAGTTTTACTCTATTCTTACTGTTAGGTTTCGCAACTCTGGCAATACCAGAATCAAGCCTAGCTAGCGATATCGTTCACAGACTAGCAGCAATCAATTTAGTTTTAGCCCTATTCAACATGATTCCCGGTTTGCCCCTAGACGGCGGCCAAGTTCTCAAGGCTGCTCTCTGGAAAATCACTGGCAACCGCCAGATAGCAGTGCGCTGGGCGGCGAAAACCGGGCAATTTTTGGGCTGGTTCGCGATCGCCCTCGGACTCACCGCATTCTTTATCGGCGGAGATTATGGCGGTATCTGGATCGCCCTAATTGGTTGGTTCGCCTTGCGCAATGCCACCGCTTACAACCGCGCGAGCGATATACAAGAAGCTCTACTCAAAACTAAAGCAGCAGATGCCATGACCAGAAATTTTCGCGTGGTAGATGCCAATTTAACTCTGCAAGAATTTGCCGATAAATATCTCGAAAATTCTCAAGCTTCTATCTACTTCGCTACCAGGGAAGGTCGCTATCGAGGATTGGTATCTCTGGATGCGCTGCCGCTAATCGATCGCAACTTTTGGCAAGAGCAAACTCTCAATCTCATCCTTCGCCCTCTCCAGGAGATAATTGCAGTTTCCGAAACTGCTTCTTTGCTAGAAGTTGTTAACTCCATGACATCCAATAACTTGTCTTGGATTACTGTTTTATCCCCTGCTGGTTCCGTAGCCGGGACTATGGACAAAGGAGATATCGTGCTAGCCTTGGCACGATCTTTACAATTAAAGATTTCCGAAGCCGAAATTAAGCGCGTCAAAGAGGACGGACGCTATCCCGCCGGTTTGCCATTAGAAGCGATCGCCAAAGCTACACCAAACAATTAATAATTGTTAATTGTTAATTGTTAATTGTTAATTGTTATAGCATTTCCCGGACTAACACTGCAGTTGCCGGTGCTAGCAAGATGCCGTTGCGATAGTGACCGGTTGCCAGCAATACGTTATTAAATCCCGGCAAAAAACCGATTACCGGGGCAGACTGCCCTTGGGGGCGCGGTCGCAACCCCGACCATCGCTTAACTTCTGTTGCTTTAGCGAGCTCCGGGCAAAAGGCGATCGCTCTTTTTATTGCTCCATCTAACAAACTCCCATCCGCCACTACCTCCCCTGCGGCCGATGGAAATTCTACAGTGGCCCCCACCCAATATTCTCCTCCTCCCAGAGGTATTATATGCACGTCATCTCCGGTAATTACCGGCTGAAAATCGACTTTTCCCAGAGAGGATTCTAACCGCAATCGGGCCCCTTGTCCTAATACTGGGATGAGTTGCAACTGGGGGTCGATAATGCTTGCCAGGCTGGAGGAATTGCTACTAGAATTTACCTCGCTATTTTGCCAATTTTCTCGATTTGGGAGAGTCTTCAAGGAACCCAAACCAGCGGCTAGGATTAAGCGATCGACCTTTTCTAATATTAGGGATTCATTCAAGCTTTTCGCTATTATTTGATTGTTGCCGCTGCTATTTTTTTGATAATTGTCTGCAGTAAAGCCCCAATGAAATTCCACCCCATTTTTTTCGGCGGCTTCTATTAATGCTAAAGTTAACGCTACCGGCTCCACTTGTCGGTCTTGGGGAGAATAAATAGCAGCCTTTACTTCGGCGCAGTTAATTTGGGGGCAGCGATCGCTGAGTTTATTACTATCCCAAATCTCTAATTTTAACCCCTCTTTTTCCCTAAAAGTTACCAATTTTTCCCATTTACTTAAATCCTCTCCCAGGAGGCAAAGCATGAGAATGCCTTGGCGGTTGAAAGGGATTTTTTTATTTAATTTTGTTTCTAATTCTGGAATTAAACTTTCGTAGCGCTGCATGGTTAACTTTCGCAGTTGCCACGCTCTCCCTTTAGTCTTTTTGCTAATAGCTCCCATCAACACTCCCAAAGCCGCGCCGGTGGCTTCTCTTGCGGGAGGTTGCTTATCTAATACTGTTATTTTTAAGTCGGAAACGAGGCTTAATTCGTAGGCGATCGCCGCCCCTATTATCCCGCAACCAATTATTACAATATGACTCATTTTTTAATTGGTAATTTTAAAATGGAAATTGATAATTAACAATTAACATTTTCCCAATTCCCACTTCGAGATTTGGTAGTAATCGCTTTAGCGATTCAGATATATAAATCGCTAAAGCGATTACTACAAGCAAGGGTTATGGTTCTATAACGCTACTTCTGACCCACTACCCGAGATTTAACTAGCTGTAGGAATTAAGTCCAAAAAAGCGTCAAAATCTCGTACTGCTTCTGCGGACTCTTTCACCGCTTTTTTGTAATCACCTTCGGTGGCCGCATCATCTAGAGTTTCTAGCTGGAAAAATAGCTCTTTAGCTGCGTCTAAAACTGGCTTTCTGTCCTTGGGCAATAACAGACTTTGGGTTAGATAGTTGGTCTTGTACCGCAAGTCTCCTAAGGGCCCGTGGATAAATGTCCCGACATTTATCCAGTCTTCCTCTTGGATGAAGTTTTGTACTTCGTCCATGCGATCGCGCAATTCCACAATTCCGGCCTTATATTGGTCTATTTTTTGGAGTTGGGCATCGCTGTAGGTCGGCGGCGGGGCCTGAGAACCGCAACTGGCCAAAAATGTCATTAAAAGAGCCATTATACTGGCTAATATCGAACGTTTGTTTATCATTTTTTGCGTTGTTTGTCAAGCTAACTGCAATCTATCTACTCTAATTTAATAATAAAAAATGCCCCTTTGGCAAGGGGAGCAGATCTACTCAGGGGACAAAGCAAAAGAAAAAGGCAAAAAAAGTCCATTATCCCATCAACAGCCCATCGGTTTAATCCGTTACCAAAAAGGCAAAAAAAGTCCATTATCCCACCCACAGCCCATCGGTTTAATCCGTTACCAAAAAGGCAAAAACAGTCCATTATCCCACCCACACTCCATCGGTTTAATCCGTTACCAAAAAGGCAAAAAAAGTCCATTATCCCACCCACACCCCATCGGTTTAATCCGTT
>CALKCV010000419.1 GCA_938083405.1 uncultured Microcoleaceae cyanobacterium
GCAATAAAGGAACTGCCAAAATTCAAGTAACCCTCACCAGTATTGTTTTGTTTTACCGCATCGGGCACTTGGATGTAATAAACTCCACTGCAATAACTCTCGGGGTGGATGTGGGAATTTTGGAAGCCTTCGGACTCCAAAACAACCGCCCAACCGCTCAAACGGAAGTTTGGCGGTATATGCTTGAAAAAGCTATTATCGGAGTTAGCGGCGCATTGGCTTAAATGAGCTTGCAAATAAGCGTTAATTTTTTCGGTCAAAGCCGCCATAACCGCTGTCTTCTCGGTAAAAATCTCGAAAGTTTGACTGCCTCGGTTTATGGGTTTGCCGGGTCGATCTTGTAGCAAGGTGGGATGTTGATAAACGTATTTTTTTAAATCCTCGTTAAAAGCGCTGACGCTTTCCCATCCTTCTACTTCGCTAAACTGATATTTAGCGACTAAACCGGGGAAATTAAAAATAGAATGGGCATCCTCTATTTTGCCGGCATCTTGAAGCGCCAAGCCCAAGTGAGAGTAGGCTTTTGTATGTCCGGGGCTGATTTCTATAGCGCGGTTGAATTGCCCGATCGCCTCTTCGACTTTACCGCTTTCTCGCAAACCTATACCCAATTGAGTATAGGCTTCTGGGGAATCAGAATTAGCCTCGATAATTTGGCGATAAAGAGCGATCGCCTCATCCCACTTCGACTGTTTCGCCCCCAAAAGTTCCGCCAAACCGGCCATTGCTGGGACGGACTTCGGCTGTTGCTTTAAGGCGCTATTATAGATATCCACTGCCTCCTGGTCTTTCCCCTCTTGGCTCAAAATATGGCCGAGGTTAACATAAGCATCGGTGGCGTTAGCGTCCAGTTCGATAACCGCCCGACAGCAAGCTTCCGCTGCATCAATTCTTCCCTGTTCGTAAAAAACGGCACCGATATTAGAAAGAGCTTCCGTGGAATAAGGATCCATAGCGAGGGCTTGTTCGTAAACGTTTTGCGACTCCCGCAGGTTGCCCTTGCGGAACAGCGCCATGCCTAAAGCCCCGAGGGTTTCAAAGGACTGGGGATTAACCGAGAGGCTTTTGACGTAAGATTCGATCGCTGCGTCTAAATCTCCCCCTGCCAGCAATAAATCCCCCAAAGCGTGCAAAGCGCGTGGATGGTTGGGTTTGTTCGTGAGAGTTTGTTGTAGGGAAGCCATGGCTTCCGAGACCATGCCTTTTTCTGTGAAGGCGATCGCTAAATTGAGGTGGGAGTCGGGGAAGTTAGGATCGACTTTTAAGGCTCGTTGATAGGAAGCGATCGCCTCATCTATCTTTTGAGTATTGCGATAAGCATTCCCCAGGTTATTGAGATAGCCAACATTATCCGATTCTATATTTACAGCTTTCGCGAACAAGCGAACCGCCTCTTCGCCATCGCCTGTTTGTGCCTTGAGGACTCCAAAATAATTCAAAGCTTGGGAATTTTTGGGTTGCTGTAGGATGACTTGTTCGTAGATAGTCTCTGCCTGGGAGAGTTGTCCTCCCTTATGCAGGGACAAAGCCAGGGGCAGGGCATTTGCTGGTAGTTTGCGAGTGGGGGACAATGGTTCGCCGCCCTTAGCAGCTTTTCGTCTTTGTTCTCTATTCATAGAGCGATCGGGTTTTGATAAAACTATGGGTTTGCAGTTATCTGGGGGATGCCCTCAGACCGTTCGATTCTAAACCAGTTACGGAATTTTTGCCAAAATCTTATGATTTTATTAAGAAATGGCTGGAACCAAGGCTCCTGGAGCGATAGCCCGTTGGTAGTAAGGACGTAGAACAGGCCAGCCTGTTGAGTCGTAGAGGGGTTGTGGTGGGTACCGAGGGCTTGGTTAGCAGCGGATTTGGTAGCGGATTTAACGTCGGGGGTTGTTGGGGGGGCGTTAGGGGCCCGATGAAGCGGATGCAACCGAGCTCTTCTAACATCTCGGTGACGTAAAAAGGCGATGGCTCCTCAAACGCGGTTGGTTTTGGAGGAGCGATCGCATGATTCTCAATTCGCTGCTACTTTATCCCACCATCGCTAACGATTCGTCTTCTTCCCAAGTAACTGACTCATCCAGTTCTCCGGTTCGAGCAAAAGTTTTAGCTGCTAACAAGGCAGTCTCTAAGTTTGTACGCATTTTAGCTGGATAGTTTCCGAGTTGTCCGCCGACAACCAGTTGCTCTAGAAGCTCGGAATTGGAGCGATCGACTAAGTTATAGAAAGTCATGCCGTCAAGGGTGACGTTGACGATATATTTGCCGACTTCGCCGCCACCAATACTCATGTAAGTTTCTTCATCGGCACCCAAGGTTACTAAGGTTTGGGTTGTGCCGTTTAATTGGCAGATGGCTGATTCTATTTGCTGCCAAGTTGGGTTTTCGATGAAACTACCTTCATCTTTGTTGCCAACCCATTTTTCTACTGATAAATCCGATACAAACATTTATCGTCTCCTTGTTTTTGGTGGTTTAACGGTTATTGTCTTGGTGCCGCTGGGGGTAATGATTTCTAATTCTTCTATGCCTAATTGCCAGGCCATAGAGTTGACTCCTCCTCGAATACCGCAAGCGGCACAAAGGTCTCGATCTACTATTAAACGAGCTTTTCCACCTCCAACTCCTGCGTCTGCCGCTTGTTGAAAAGCATCGGCTTCGGCGTGGGTTTTGGTGATGGGGTTAACTCTTAGGGTTATCTCCCGAGAATAGGGATTACTGCTAGAGTTGATGCCGAAAAAGCTTCGATCGCTTACTTCTAGTTTAGCTATGGTCGATCTGTCGGCTTCGCTACCCGCAGGCGGCAAACCGAGCTGACGTCTGTACTGGGCCAGTTCCTTGAAGATGTTGTTCGTTTTTCTTCTCCTTTTTGAGCCTTCGCTTCCTATTCTATCACCATTAGAAAAAAGCGATCGCTCTCTGGGGGGAAAAGAGCGATGTTGCATCCTAGGGCGTTGCGCGATCGCTCGTTCGTAGTAACGACTTTAGTCGTAGAGAGTTGGTGGTGGGTTCCGAGGGCTTGGTTAGCAGCGGATGAGTGAAAGGACGATCGCGTCCGGGGTTGTTGGTGGGGCTATCGCTCTTCCAACATGTCCGTGACGTAAAAAGGCGATCGCCCCTCAAACGCGGTTGTTTGTGCAACTGCTACTTTAACTACTACGGATCCTTACCCTGCCTGGAGATGCCGTAACAATAGCTCCTTCTTGTAGTTCGCGATCGTAACGCATGAGGACTTCAACACAAACGGGGGCTTGTTGTTTGGTCGCGACATTTACCAAACGGATAATTCCGCAGTGAGGCCGACCGCGAACTATTGCCATTTCACCAAAATCCTTGTCAAGAGTAACTAAAATGCGTTGTTCGTTGTAGGCTCTGGTCAAAATTTCTTCATCCCCTGGATCTTTTAACCAGTCACCGGCATATATGACATCATAACCATTAGCTTGCAGTTGGACGCGAACTCCACCCCAAACGCAAGTATCGAGTAGGAGTTTTATCATTTGCTTTCTATTAGTAATGGTTCGACTCGCTCGTGACTGACTAATTTATAAGCATAAACCAGACAAGCTTGAATATCTTCTGGTTCTAGCCAAGCATAACCTTCAAGAATGGTCTCTGGGGTGTCTCCTGCCGCTAGCATTCCTAAGATATGTTCCACTGCCAAACGGCGTCCGCGAATTATCGGTTTGCCGCTGAAAATTTGGGGATTGACAGAAATCCTGTCTAATAGTTTGAAGTCGTTCATATATCAAATATTATTGGTTTCTTTGAGCAACCATTATAACGCTAAATTCGGTAACTGTCAAAACTTTAAAAGAGGCATACCGATCGCCCGTTCGTAGTAACGACTTTAGTCGTAGAAGGCTTGTGGTGGTTTCCGAGGGTTAGGTTAACAGCGGATTTTGAGCGGATGTAACGGATGAGCGATCGGATCGATGGCGAATGAAAAAGCGATCGCTATTATTTCCTGTCGGGTGCGCCGAAGCGTACTGGCAATTGCTCTTCTTTATTGCGACTTGATATAATCGGTGATTTTTGCTTGTCCATCGTGCCTCCCTTTTCCCCATGGAGGGGGCATTCTCCTCTGGCCAGACCCTAACTCATTAGTTTTGGACCGACTTCTCAGGCAGTTCTAAGACTGCTCAAAGACGCTTTTAATAGAAATACAAAACAATGATAATCCAACCTACAAATTACCAGGAATGTCTCCCATGAATAACAGCAAAACCATCAAAACAACCCAA
>CALKCV010000420.1 GCA_938083405.1 uncultured Microcoleaceae cyanobacterium
TTTACTTATTACAATCTCATCTTTTTGGGGCAAACCAACTGTTTCTTCTTCGACTATATTCTCGATATCTAGTTGTTGATTTTGCTGCCCTGTTTCAAGTGATTTAGATGTTTTTTCGGTCGGCTTTTCTTCTGTTGCTTCAGTTTTCAATAATAGATCGAATAACCCCGATAATGCCTTTTTTTCTGCTTTTTCATCTTTTTGGGAGGCGATCTTAACTTTCTCTTCTGTATTTTTCGATTCTTCTGCATAGCCTTTATTTGGCTTCAGGCTTTCTGAAACAAAGTCATTTTTATAATTATTCTTCGCTCTATACTCCCACTTCTCTTTCTCGAACGAGGGATTTAGATCGACTGTTTTTCGCTCTAATTTTCGGTATTTTTTATTAGCTGCAACACCCTGACTTTTACGCTCTTTATTTTTCTCCTCTGATTTTTGGGAGTCGATTAGATCGTTTGATTTTTCTCCTAAGGAGCCGTCCGCCTCTGCTTTTTCTTTAGCGGTTTCTTTGGCAACTCGCTGTTGTTGTAATTTTTCTTTATGGTTGGAATGTCTGACTCTAGTTTCCCCCCCACTCAGAATATCTACTACGGCATCTTTCGGCTCGGGAAGCCTGAGCTTATTGCTAGAAGTTTTTTCTTTTTTTGGGGTTGTGGAGGGTTTGACTTTTTGGTTATTTGTGGCGCGTTCGCTCCTTTTTAATTCCTCTTTACTCACTGCCGGAGCGTCTATTTTCTCTGGATTATTTGGGAGCGGTCTCTTTCTTTTTTCTACATTTTTTTTGCCCACTTTTAGCTCTTTTTGAGCAGAGGACTCAAAGAGTGGAGACTCTTCGAGTTCTCCGGGCACAGATGGCGATTTTTCCGAAGGTTCCAACTTTGCAGCTACTAAATCCTCTGAATCTTTTTCAAATGCAGTAGATTTTTTCTCGTTTTTCGACCCTGAATTAATAATATTTAACTCTGCCATAAGAATCAACAAAGCTTCTAGCTGAGAATCTCCATTTTCTTGCGTCAATTTTGAAACAGAATTTTGTTGCTGCAGGTTTTTATTAGCTAGATTTTCCTTCGATAAAGCCATCTGTTTTTATCCTCTATTGACGACGTTGTGGTAAAAGAATTTCCGGTTCTATATTGCTTTCTGCTACTTCTTTGAGTTCCGGCACAAATTCAGTGCCCTTCAACCTCATGCCTAATTCAAACAAAATTTCTGCCATATCGTCGCGAGCAATTTTTTCATCTCGCAGGACAGAAAAGCGCCTTGCCAGTTCTTCAAATACCTGATTTTTGAGAGTGCGGACATCTTCTTGCAGCCTATCTCGCGTTTGAGAAAGTTCGTCGCGAATTGAATTTGTCTGCTTATCTAGTGCTTCGTCGATCGCTTCGATGCTGGTGGAAAATTTGCGATTTATTCGATCTACTTGCTGCCGAACATCTGTTGTCTCTTCTATGGTGTTTGTATTAAGAGTTTTGAACTTTTTTTCTAAAGAATCTACCGCCGCCCGCAGTTCTGTAGAAAGAACGGTTTTTAATTGGTCCGTGCGGTCTTCGATTTCTTCCTGCAGCATTGATAAGTCTGATTCTAGCTTGTCGAAGCGGGTTTCAAAATCTCTTAATTGAGAACCTAAAATTATGTCGCGAATTTGGTCTATATTCCCCAACCTGTCGCGCATTTCTTCTTTAGTTATGTCCGTCATTATTTCTCCCTTAATTTGCAAAAATTGTCTGGTTTAGAGCAATTTTGGATAATTTATTCTACCCAGAGTTTAGCACCAGTCAGACCGTTTTTAGCAGAGAAGTCAGATGTCCCACCAAGCAGCCATCGCTTTCATTTATTATAGCTTCTCAGCATAAATGGCCATCCCCAGTTTAGCCTGCGGTACGATCCTCATCTATGGGCTGGCATGGTGGGGGATTGTCCACCACCCAATACCATCCGGGCTGGTCTGGCGGACTTCAATTCTATTTCCAATGACGACTACTCAAAAATTCAATCCACCCAGAGCGGCGACGAGGATTTTGACCTCATAATGGAAGTAAGTAGATCTACAAAGAGGGGATTATGGACGATACAGAAATCATAACCAGAGGAATAAAGGCTTTATATGAGTCTCTGGGATCTGTTGATGCTTTGAAATTTCTAAATTTATTAGACCGAGGCTCTAACGATTATGTAGAAATTTCCCATAAGCTCTACTCCAAACAAACAGTAGATGAAATATTTGACAGAGCAAAGCAAAGCTCGGAGGAACGATCTTAGTTGCTCGCAAACCGGTTTTTTTGACAATACTTTCGCCTTTTAGGAAAAGTACCATTAGTAGTAGGGGTGTAGCGTAGCCCAAGCCAACATCTTTGTTGGCTTGGGCTACGCGGAGCCCGACCTACAAGTTTTAGGGCGAAGGTATTGTAATAAAAACCGGCTTTCTTAATTTTCGTTTCAAAAGCTCAAATATAAACTAAAATAAAACCAGATGTCTCTAAATATTATTGAAAATGACCGCAGCAGTTGCAGTTAAAACCCAATACGAAGCCGTCATCGGCCTGGAAGTTCACTGCCAGTTAAGTACCAAAACCAAAATCTTCTCCAGTTCCTCCACGGAATTTGGGACGGGACCGAACGTTAATATCGATCCTATTTGTATGGGAATGCCGGGGGTGTTGCCGGTACTCAACGAGAAGGTATTGGAATATGCGGTAAAAGCTGGTTTGGCTCTTAATTGCGAAATTGCGCCCTACAGCAAGTTCGATCGCAAACAATATTTCTATCCCGATCTGCCGAAAAATTTCCAAATCTCTCAATTCGACCTCCCCATCGCCGAACATGGTTGGTTGGAAATCGAATTAGTCGGCGAGGACGGCAGCGCGACTCGCAAAAAAATCGGCATTACTCGCCTCCACATGGAGGAAGATGCGGGTAAATTGGTCCACGGTGGGAGCGATCGCCTCTCTGGTTCTACTTATTCTATGGTTGACTACAACCGCGCCGGCATCGCCCTGATCGAAATTGTCTCGGAACCAGACCTGCGTTCTGGCCAAGAAGCTGCGGAGTACGCCGAAGAGTTGCGCCGCATCGTTCGCTATCTCGGAGTCAGCGACGGCAACATGCAGGAAGGTTCTCTGCGTTGCGATGTTAATATTTCTATTCGCCCGGTGGGAGTAGAAAAATTCGGCACTAAGGTGGAGATTAAAAATATGAATTCCTTCAGCGCCATCCACCGGGCGATCGATTATGAAATTCAACGCCAAACTCAAGCGCTGGAAACGGGAGAGCGCATTTTTCAAGAAACCCGCCTTTGGGAGGAGGGCTCTCAGCGTACTATTAGTATGCGCAGCAAGGAAGGTTCCAGCGATTATCGCTATTTCCCGGAACCGGATCTGCCGCCAATTCTAGTTTCCGAGGAACAGTTAGCCGCTTGGAAGTCGCAACTGCCGGAGTTGCCCGCCCAAAAACGGCATCGCTACGAGAGCGAAATCGGTCTTTCTGCTTACGATGCCAGGGTATTGACGGACGATGGGAAAGTGGCGGAATATTTTGAGGCGACTGTCGCTGCTGGCGGCAATGCGAAACAAGCGGCTAACTGGTTGATGGGGGATATTACCGCTTATCTGAAGAACGAAAAACTCGCCATTGACGAGTTGCCGTTGACACCACAGAATTTAGCGGAGTTGGTTTCTCTAATTGAGGAGGGCACTATTAGCGGCAAAATTGCTAAGGAAATTCTGCCGGAACTTTTCGCTAAAGGTGGTTCGCCGAAACAATTAGTGGAAGAAAAAGGCATGGTTGTAATTGCGGATGCCGGTGCTTTGGAAGCTATTCTCGATGAAGTTTTAGCCGCCCATCCCAGCGAGTTAGAGCAATATCATAATGGCAAGACGAAGTTAAGGGGTTTCTTTGTCGGTCAAGTGATGAAGAAAACTCAAGGTCGGGCAGATCCCAAGCTGACTAATCAGTTGTTGAGTAAGAAGTTGCAGAAGTAGATTATCCCCTCCTTTGAAAAGGGTTACTTTGAGTGGGGCATCTCCATTTGGAACTCACGAAACCCGGTTTTTCTGGGAAAGACCGGGTTTCCAGGCGGAGGATGAATATCCCCGCCCCTGCATATTCGATGCAACGGCAGTACTCCTCACTCAAGAATAACGTCTTTTTTGAGTATGAGTTAAGGAAGCAAGCACATCTGGGATGCACCCGGTGTCTGGGGCATCTCTATTTGGAACTCACGAAACCTGGTTTTTTGCTATACTGCCCACGGGCAAAATATACTCCAAGCGGCAAGGAATTGCGTTTATAGACAAGGGGGACAAGGAAGACAAGGGGGACAAGGAAGACAAGGAAGAAAAATGGTCCTAAAAAAAGTATTTTGGCTAAGAGCAAAAAAACGCAATTTTGGCCCGTGGGCAGTATAAATCAAAAGAATTGGAAACAGAAAAGAAACGATCGTGTTAAGAAATATCGACAATAACATTTGGGTTAGCGAACAACCATTAAAATATTGGGGATTGGAAGTGGGGACAAGAATGACGATCGTTCGCCTGAAAACAGGAGAATTGATGGTTATTTCCCCGATTAAAATTAATAAGATAACTATCGACGAGCTCTCGGAGATTGGCAAAGTACATTTTATTATTGCTCCCAATCTCTACCATCACCTTTTTGTTGCAGACTTTCAAGCATTGTATCCTGGGGCAGGACTGCTGGTAGCCCCAGGATTAGAACTAAAAAGAGCAGAACTAAAGGTCGATCGCATCTTAGATAGAAATACTCCTCAATTCTGGGATGAGGTTGAATATCTATACTTCGACGGCTTTAATATTCTCGATTTCAACGGACCTTCGCCTCTTCAAGAGGTCGTATTTTTTCATCGAGAAAGCCAAACTCTCATCTTGACAGACACGGCTTTTTACTTCGATGCAAGTTTTCCTTGGATTACCCAGTTAGTTACCCGAGTAATTGGAGGGTATAATAGATTAAGCCCTTCAGTGCTAGAAAAGTTCGCTAATAAAGAAAAGGACAAAATTGAGGAGTCAATCCGACAAATACTGCGTTGGGATTTTAAAAGGATTATTATGGCTCACGGTAGTATAGTTGAAAATGAAGCTAAGAAACAGTTAACAACGGGATATGAATGGTTTTTAGGCAAAACTTTATGAGAATGGCTTAACTATTGACGCTAAACCAAAAAACCGGGTTTCCAGGCGGAGGATGAATATCCCCGCCGCTGCATATTCGATGCAACGGCGATAGAGCGATCGCTCTATTTAATAACTTCAAAAGAAAAAGAGGTTCCAGATGACAATTTTTGAGTTAATTTCCAGCGCCAAACTCTCAACTTGCCTAACAGTTGCGGGGGCAATTCTCGGCGGCATCGCTACCATCAGCGCTTTGCTGATGGCTCAGAAAACCTTTAGTTTTCTGCGCGCCGTTTCTCCAGGAGAAGTAGAGGAGGCAGTCGAAAAAGCTCCTCTTCCCGAGACTGCTTTAGCGCCAATTATTAGCATTCTCAAACCTCTAAAGGGTTTGGATAGCGAGTTGGCGCTAAATCTGGAATATTTCCTCAATTTGGAGGGGGTTAGTTACGAAGTATTAATAGGTATCGCCGATCGCGCGGATCCGGCCGTTTCTCTGGTAGAAGATTTCCTCGCAAACCATCCAGAAGCGCCGATGCGGTTAATTATTGTCGGCGCCCCGGGCAACCTACAACCAAAAATGGCTTCCCTCGCCGGTCTGGAGGCAGAAGCGCGAGGGAAGATTTTTTTGGTCAGCGACGGCAACACTCGCCCCCATCCGAAAAGTCTGCTGCCGGTTGTTGCTGTTTTTGAGGATGCCGCCGTGGGTGTCGCCAGCGCCCCGTTTTTCGTCAGGCAACCGGAGACTCTGGGGGCGAGGTTGCGGGCGTTGCGTATCGGCACTTTAATTCTTACTTCTATTTGCGGGGTTTACTGCCTGACGAAAACTCCTGCCATAGTTGATAAGTGGATGGCGGTGAGGAAGGAGGCGATCGCTGAGTTGGGAGGTTTTGCTGTTTTGGGGGAGGTGATGTGCGCGGACGGTTTAATTGCTCCTAAATTGCGGGAGTTGGGTTGGCAGGGGGCGATAATTCCCGATTTAATCGATGTCTATTTGGGCGAGTGGAACTTCCAGCAAGCTTATGCCCAACAGTTGCGATGGTCGCGTCACATCCGCTTTGTCGAACCCAAGGAACCGGTGGCGGAACTTTTCTGGAATGGGACGTTTTTGTTATTAATTGGGGCTGTTTTTTGGCTTTTGGGGTCGAGTTTGGGAGGGATTTTTTTGGGGGTTGCTGCTTTTTTGGTTTGGGGGATTTACGCAGTTGCTTATTTGCGCTTTGGCGGCTGTTGGCGGGATTTGTTGTTGCTGCCTTTCCAGGATTTGATGATGCTACCCATTACTTTTTGGTGTTATCTCGGCAACGAGATTGTCTGGCGAGGTCAGCGTTTTCGAGTGGGCAAAGGGGGAGTTTTGGAAGAAGTAGTCAAACCATAGATATTTGAGGATCGATTTAACTTCTAGTTTGGCGTCAATGCGCGGTTTAACGATTCTTTCGTGGGCGGCGGGTAATACACTCCAATGCAATGTCGGGCGCAAATGGTGGATGGTATGATAGCCGTTATTAAAGAGCAACCAATTGCCGAGGGGACTGGTAAAGTTGCGGGAATGTTGATAGCGAGATTTGGGTTGGCAACCTTCGTGTTGCAGCAGGTTTATTCCTAATAAACTCGCTATGCCGATCGCCCAAGGAATTAGGGTGAATATTACAAATTTCCAACCGCTAAGAATAATAAGGATGAGAATAAAAAGCCGCAAGGTTAGTTTTTCTTTTTGCAGGCTTTGTCGTTCGTCGTCTGGTAAGGTTTGCGCTTCGGAACTGCGCTTTCTTTTGGCGATATTTATTAAGCTTTGGACGATGTATCGCGGCAGCCGAATTATGCCGAGGCCGCTGCCGGCTAATTGGGGAGTAATCCAATCGTCGATATCCCCGCGATAAAGGTGATGGTTGTAGTTATGGGCGACGACTATTTCTGTTGCGCTTCGCCCCAGACAAAGGGTGAGGATGATGTTAAAAAGATGGTTGATTTTTTGACTTTCAAATATGGGTAAGTGTTT
>CALKCV010000421.1 GCA_938083405.1 uncultured Microcoleaceae cyanobacterium
GGTATTGTTAATATTCTGGAGACTGCTAACCAGATAAATTATAATATTGGGTTTCGCGGGTGCATCGGGGGAATGAATAAAGCCAAGAATTAAACGCATGCATCTTAGTGGTTAGGGACTTGCAAAAAAATAAAGTACCAGTCTTGTAGGTTGGGTGGAGTGAAACGGAACCCAACAGCCGGTATCTTATTAAATTGCAACTCCCTTAGTTATTAGTTTGGCAACTAACCACTGACAACTAACAACTGACAATTAGCGTTGAAATATTGGTTTTTTTACTCCGATGAGATGCTCCCGCAAACTTTTCTATCCTTCCAACTCCGTTACTCCCACTTCCAATGGTATTTGCGCTGCTTTATTCTCAGACTTTCGCAATAATTTTTCCTCTTCCCCTTCTCGATTAAAGCTAAATTTATCTGCCAAAACATCCCGCTGGTTAATCAGATAAATACTCACCAAAGTTAAACCAACTCCCACCGACTGCAAACTACTCAATACTTCCCCTAAAAACAGATTGCCAAAAAACAAAGCAAATATTGGAGTCAGGAAAGTTAAAGCACTCAAACTCGTAAGACTGCCTCTGGAGGCGAAATAAAAGAATAAACCGTAGGCGATCGCGCTACCAAAGACCGTCGAATAACCCATCGCCACCCAACCAGACAGATCCATATTTACCCACTGCCCGGACTCAAACCCCGCCGATAGCGCAAACAAAGGCAACCCGCCGATAATCATGTGCCAAGCAGTAGCGACCACCGGGTCCGCATACTTACAAACCCACCGCACTAATACCGTTCCCACCGCCATCGACAGCGACGCCAATAACATCAACCATTCCCCACTATCGAAAAGTTGCCCCACTCCCGCCGACACTTCCACCGTCTCTGGAGAGAACAAACCTAAAATCCACTCGTCCGGCAATCCTATTAAACTGATGCCGAAAACTCCGACCGCCAATCCCAACCAACCCCATAAGCCTATACGTTCTTGAAACAGCCACAAACACAATATCGCTACTGCTAGAGGCTGAGAATCGATCGTCACCGAACCCAAACCCGCACCGGTTCTCACCAATCCTTCTGCGAGAAATCCCTGAAATAACGCTCCATCCACCAGAGCAAATATACTAATCCACAACCACCCTTTCCAACTCTCCGGTTGCTTCCTTCCCTGGAGCGCCGCCACGAGCAAGAGCAATATTCCCGCCGGCAAAATCCGTACCCCCGCCATGAATAACGGCGTCGTATTCGGTATAACTCCTTTCATCGCTACCATCGCCGTTCCCCAGAAGAAGAATGGCGCGATTAATAATAATGTTCCAAAAGGTAATTTGTTATCTGTCAGTTTTAATTGCATTTTTGTTTCTTGAAAATCCATTTAACACCCGAGTAAGTTTTTATACTCGTCTATTTTCAGTTTATAAACAAATTTTAACTTAATATGTATTTTTGTTAACAAACATTTCCGATTATATCCGCCAATAGGTTTTCCGTCCAGGCGATCGCTCCTCCAAAAAACCTTGACTAAAGACTTAAATTATGGTATAGGTTGCGGGGAAATGAAAAGCGATCGCTCTCTGGAGGAATGCGGCAAACTAGAGATATTCAATACAGTTAGATCCCAGCATGATTTGGCCATTTAAGCCCCAATACCGCAAACAAATAGCCCGCATAGAAATAGTTGGCCTCATTGCCAGCGACATCCGCAAGCGCGTCCTAGAAGCGTTAGAAACCGTTAAAGAAAGAAAATATCCCGCCCTCTTATTGCGGATAGACAGTCCCGGTGGCACCGTGGCAGACTCCCAAGAAATCTACAGCGCCCTCCAAAAACTGGGAGAAACCGTCAAAATAGTAACCAGTTTTGGCAACATCTCTGCCTCTGGAGGAGTTTATGTAGCTATGGGATGCCAAAACATAATGTCCAACCCTGGTACCATTACCGGCAGCATCGGCGTAATTCTGCGGGGAAACAACCTCGAAGGCCTTTTAGACAAAGTAGGAGTTTCCTTCAAAACCGTAAAATCAGGGCCGTATAAAGACATTCTGGCCTTCGATCGCCAAATGACCGACCCAGAGAAGCAAATTCTCCAAGACTTAATCGACAACAGCTACCAACAATTCGTAGAAACCGTGGCCGAGGCCCGAAATTTAACCGTTGATACCGTCAAAACTTTTGCCGACGGTCGGATCTTTACCGGACAGCAAGCCGTAGAATTGGGAATTGTCGATCGCCTGGGTACCGAAGAAGATGCCCGCCAGTGGGCCTGCGAATTAGCAGGACTCGACCCGGAGAAAACTGAGTGCAGCACCTTAGAAAAACCCAAACCCCTCTGGAGTCGAGTTTTAGGAAGTAGCGAAAGTTCGTCCAAGCTATCTGCTTCAGTAAATTGGGTAGAATTTGAAATATCTACCAGCGGCTTACCTGTATGGCTGTATCGACCGTAAACTGTAATTTATAACCTACTGACTTATGGAGGATGTTGGCGTGGCGTGGCAAGTTCGAGCAATTCGCGGGGCAACAACTGTCTCGGAAAACACCATCGAAGCAATGACAGAAGCAGTAACGGAACTGTTAGACGAATTGGAGGATCGCAATCAATTAAACCCAGAACAAATTATTAGCGCGACCTTTTCCGCAACCAGAGATTTAGATGCTATATTTCCAGCCGCGATCGCCCGCCAACGTTCCCATTGGAACAACGTTCCTTTATTAGACGTGCAGCAAATGTACGTCAAGGACAGTTTAGAACGTTGTATTAGATTTTTAATCCATATAAATCAGCCCCAAGACCATACAGAAATCCATCACCCCTATTTGCGCGGCGCTAAAAAATTACGACCTGATTGGAGTTTATCCTCGGTCACTTTATCTTCAAAATAGACTTATTGCATGGCAGCATCCCATATTTGTAAAAGTACCAAAAAACGCTCAGCGTTGCCAAGCGTTGGTCGAGAGTAAGACTTGGCAACGTTGCCAGATCGCTTTTTGTCAGTTGGTAGAACAGGCGACGTCGGCCTGTTATCCGGTTAGTTGGGCGACTAACCACGTTCCAACTGACCACTAAGTAGCCATGCAAAATTAATTACATAAAATTATTCCTTATTTCCCCTTCCGAACAGGCACTCTTAAGTAATTTGCCTGTTCCGTCTTTTTCTGCCAACTAACTAGGGCTTGCTCAATAAATTGTTGATTTCTACGACACAGCAATCGAGATATCTCGTACCTTTAGTGTTGCGATCGCCCTCACAACGAGACAGAAGGTCTGAAACCGTTGACAAATGCTTGTGATTCAGCGGACAGATTGGCATCGTCTCGCAATTGGGACGCACCCCCAAAAACAAATGTCAAGAAACCACGAGCTAAAACTTGTTATATTAAAGTCATTACGACTATGATATAGGAAAGAGCCAGAAAAAAACGGCCATGAAAATCAAAGAAATTCCCATAGACCAAATCAAACGTCCCCTCCCGCGAACCAACGATGCCGACAAAGTAGCGGCATTGATGGAGTCGATCGATGAAATAGGTCTCCAAGAACCCATCGACATCTTAGAAGTAGATGGCCAATACTACGGTTTCTCTGGATGCCACAGATACGAGGCTTGCCAGCGTCTCGGCCATCAAACTATCCGCTGTAAAGTCCGCAAAGCACCAAAATCTGTTCTCAAGATGCACCTAGCCTGAGATAATCAATCCTAGGAAATACTTCCTAAAAAACTTCAAGTCAAATTTCTAATTCAATTAAGAGGATTATGGCAGTAGAACAAGCTCCACAAATAGACATCGGTATCGACGAAGCAACCAGAAACGAAATAGCCGACGGACTCTCTAAGGTTCTAGCAGATACCTACACCCTTTATCTAAAAACCCACAACTTCCACTGGAACGTCACCGGCCCGATGTTTAGAACCTTGCACTTGATGTTCGAGGAGCAATACACCGAGCTCGGTGCCGCAGTTGATGAAATTGCCGAACGAATTCGCTCTCTGGGTTTCCCCGCCCCGGGCACATACAGCGATTTTGCCAAGCTAACTTCTATCCAAGAAACTTCTGGCGTGCCCGAGGCTACAGAGATGATTCGCTTGTTGGTGGAAGGTCAAGAAACCGTGGCCCGTACTGCCCGATCTGTTTTTCCCGCAGTGGAGAAGGGCAGCGACGAGCCCACCGCCGACTTGTTGACCCAGCGGATGCAAGTACACGAGAAGACTGCTTGGATGCTCAGGAGTCTTTTACAATAGGATCGCTATTTTATAAGCGAACTTGTTTCGATGGTCAGGCCTATTAAAGATTGCACCCCCCAGTTACGACGCTTAATGGAACTGGCGGGGTTTTCTAGTTTTAGGGAATTGAGCGAAAAGAGCGGAGTTAGCCAGTTGCAGTTAATTAGGCTGCGACGGGGACTGGTTTTGCAGACTCGGGTTGAGTTTTTGTTGAAGATTAGTCAGGCTTTGGGAGTTTCTTTGCCCGAATTGTTGGCCGCTTTGGGGGTGGAGGATTCATCCCCAGCGCCACCCGAGGCGATGTTGCATCCGCAAGGCCTCGCCAACGCCAGCGAATACCAACGCCTCCAAACACAGATGGAAAGACAGGGGGAGGCTTTGATGGCCGAATTTCAGCAGTCCAGTTTGGAAATATTGGAATCCTGGTTGCTGCAATGGCCAACTGCGGCTGATAAAGCCAAGGAAAATCCCCAACTGTCGGCGGCGAAAATATTGCCTTTGGTGCGCCCGGTGGAACGATTGATGGCCGAATGGGGTATAGAGGCGATCGCTCCCGTCGGGGCTGAGGTGGCTTACGACCCGACACTGCATCAGTTGATGGAGGGGTGCGCTGAGGCAGGAACTCTGGTGAGAGTTCGCTATGCTGGCTATCGGCAAGGGGAAAAACTCTTGTATCGGGCCAAAGTTAGTCCTTTATAAGGGTGGGGACGATCGCTCGTTCCCTAGACCTACTCGCAGTAAAGAGAATCGATCCATTGGGAATAATCCCAAAACATAATTTGGCTCTTGGGTGAGATTTAGGCTATACTGGCGTGGTAATGGTAGTCATTTCAACAAATAGCTTCTAGGAGATATGAGCCCTGTAATAAAAGTTATTCAACCGAACGGTATTTTAGATGGAACCAAGGCAGGTCCATTTCGTAAAGATATTAACGACCAGGTAGAAGCTGGAGCAGATATTGTCTTAATAGACTTTAAAGATGTAACATTTATGGATAGCTCTGGTTTGGGGGCTTTAGTATTAGCGTTGAAAACAGTTAGAGCCGCAGGATGTCAGTTGATTGTTTGTTCCATTAACGAACAAATAAAAATCTTGTTTGAGCTTACCAGTATGGATCGAGTTTTCGAGATTTTTAGCGATCGAAAAGCCTTCGATGAAAAGTTTTCCGCTGCATCTTAGGAATGAATAAGAAACGGTGCATCTCATGGAATCCATCTCAATAACGAACAAAACAAAAACATTTTAATCTTTTTGGGAATGGGCAATGGGGAAGGAAGAACGGGTCGAGAGAATGGGGAATAGAAGAGCGATGGGGGGAGCGCGTCACCAATGAACCGTTTCACAACAGTTTACTGATGCATGCCTGGTTTTCAGTTGGAACGTTCCAAGGTTCCATGCATGCATTAGGTTTTTGTTAGTTGGTAGAACAGGTGTCTGGCCTGTTATCCGTTAATTGGAACGTTAGTAGAATAGTTGTCTTGCCTGTTATCCGTTAATTGGAACGTTGGAACGTTGGCAGAAAAAATTTATTTACACTCGCGCTGCGCGCTCCGGCTGTAATTCGTCGATAATTGCTATAACTAATACCAAAACAATGTAAAGCTGCACAAGATAGATGCCAGCAAGCGCGCTCCAGCACTAAAGTCATCCTATTATGCAACTTCATATTGTTTTGGTATGAGGTGGAAAGCCTCTCCTTTAAAGGAGAAAGAAGAATTTTATTTTTAGCTAAATCGCCTTCTTAAAAAGAAGGGGTAATTGTTCGTAGTTAATGGTTAATTGTTAATGGTTAATGGTTAATTAAAAACCTACTTTTAATAAAGAAAAGTCATCGTCAAAAACTTCCCCGGAGTTTAACTCTTTAACAAAATTCAAAATCTCGTCTAAACCTTCAGTTGCCGCTTTATCGCATAACAGATCGATAAAAGGATCCATGCCCCAAACGGTACCATCTGGTTGAAGAATTTCGTAAACGCCGTCGCTAAAAATATAAAGAAAGCTCAAATCTCGAACGGGACAAGACTCGTCTAGATACATTGCATCTGGGAACATTCCCACTGGCAATCCTGGGGTTTTGAGTTTTTTAATATCAGGAGAACTGCTATTTCCAGATATTAAAATAGCTGGTGGATGACCGGCGCTGGCATAAATAATTTCGTTCTGGGAGCGATTATAAACGCCGTACCAAATAGTAAAATATTTATCATTTTGGTAGCTCATTTGAAAGGTAGCATTTAAAGCGCGAAGGACATCGCTAGGTTGGTGGTAATTAATATTAGGAAGAGCCCGAGAACGGAGCAAGTTGAGGACCGAAACAGAGGGTAGTGCGGCCTTCAAACCATGTCCTGCCACATCAAGTAAATACATGGCCAAGTTATTTTCGTCCAGCCAAAAATAATCGAAAGAGTCCCCGCCCAACTGGCGAGAAGGTATGAATTTGGCTTCAATTCGTACCGGTTCGCTCAAAGGTTCTGGGAGGAGCGATCGCACATAATCAGCAGCTTCGGCTAACTCTGCCTCGATCGAGCGCTTTTGGCGTAGCAAGTCTTGATTGAGTTCGTGCAAGCGCAGACCCGATCGAACTCTGGCCTTTAATTCGTTAACTTCGATAGGTTTAGAGATAAAATCATCTGCTCCGGCATCGAGACCTTTGACTCGATCGGCCACGGACTTCCTGGAGGTCAAAAGAATAAAAAAAGTAGTCGATAGCTCCGCTTCTGCTTTTAATTGACTGCAGACCTGGATGCCTGTAAGCTTAGGCATGATCCAATCGCAAATAATCAGAGCTGGATTTAATTCTTTTGCTTTTTCCACTCCTTCTTGACCGTCCCTGGCAATTGTTACGTCGTAACCTTGTTTGCGGAGCAATCTTTTGAGCAGTTCCCCAATTGCGGGGTCGTCATCAATAACTAGAATTTTAAACATATCGAGCTGGGATATCACAGTTCAAAGGCGAGGTTTGAGGGAAGGGGTGATTTTTAGAAAAAGTTTTTCGCTGCTTTTGTCAGCCCATAGATATACTGTACAATACGATTACTGCTTGCCCAAACATCGCTTAACTTTTTTGCTGAGAGTGAGTAAATTAAAAGATTACAACAAATCCCCTGAGCCTCATAAAGCCAAAATTCAACTAAATTCCAGCCTGAGCGCTAACAATCGAGTTTTGTCCTGGTTCGAGGGGCTTTACGAGGAGCAAATTCCTAAAACGGTTTGGTTGAAGTGCCAGTTGGCTCTCGCGGAAGGTTTTACTAATGCCGTTCGCCACGCTCACGCAGAACTACCGCCAGATACGCCTATCGATCTTGAAGTCAGTATTTTTTCTGACTCCATAGAAATTAGAATTTGGGACTTTGGTCCTCCTTTTGATTTAAAAGGGTGGCTCAAACAGGAGCCACCCGCTGACATATATGCAGGTGGCAGGCGCGGGATCCGGTTGATGGATACTATTGCTGACGATATCAGCTACAACCGCACGAATGACGACCGCAATTGTCTGTTGATTATGAAAAATTACGATCCTACCTAATTCAACTCAAGAATAGTTCTCGCCGCAACTTTAACAATTAAATCCTTTTTCGTCTGTTTTCATTCTTGACTCTTGCTTCGGCGTTAAGCGTTCCCTCCACCGATTTCTGTGGCAAAGTTTACTGTACAATACCATTACTACTTGCCCAAACATCGCTTAACTTTTTTGCTAAGAGTGAGTAAATTAAAAGATTCCAATCAATCCCTAGAGCCTCGTCAAGCTCGGATTCAAGTAAATACGGGCCTGATCGCTAACGATCGAGTTTTGTCCTGGTTCGAGGGGCTTTACGAGGAGCAAATTCCTAAAAGGCTTTGGTTGCAGTGCGAGTTGGCTCTGGCGGAAGGTTTTACTAATGCCGTTCGCCACGCTCATCGGGAATTACCCCCAGATAGCCCTATCGATCTTGAAGTCAGTATTTTTTCTGACTCCATAGAAATTAGAATTTGGGACTTTGGCCCTCCTTTCGATTTAAAAGGCTGGCTCAAAAAACAGCCGGCCCCGAAAACATACGCAGGTGGCGGGCGCGGGCTCCGGTTGATGCGGGCTATTGCTGACGATATCAGCTACAACCGCACCAATGACGACCGCAATTGTTTGCTTATTGTTAAAAATTACGACCCCGAATCTTAAGCAAGATGGTGGGATGGGGAGATTGGATTTTGGAACTATCCAAAATCCAATCTCCCCATTACACTTCTTAAACTGATGCCAGAGGGTTCAACCAACGGAGAACTTCTCGTTTTAATTGATTTAAGTCCCGATAAGCTCCTTGTTTGAACCACTGGCCTACTGCATCTATGGGGGTGAAAATTTGACCGACGGGCCAGTTAAGGTCTTGACCTACTGGGGTGAGGTGGTTGCCTTTGAGTTTTAGGGTTGTGACTAAACCGCGAAAGTTCGGGCGTAGCAGATCGCTTAATTCCTGGGTTTGGTCTATGGTGTCGGAGTTGAATTCGATTAAGAGATTGCGCTTAATTTTATAGCTTTGGGTTACGAGGCGGTTGGTTTCTTGCGGGTTGGGAGTAAACTCGACGTTTACCATGGGAGATATTTGGCTCAGGCCGGGGACGGCTTCGCGGGCGGTAAAGTTATTGAAGGATATTAGTATGTTGCCTGCCCTCTCTACGCTGAAGACGCTGCCAATTAGTAGATGCAGCTTACAACCCATGCTGTGGCCGAGGCCATATACGGGCAGGTATTCTTTGAGGGATTTTGTGGCCTGTAGGCGATGGTGACAGTTTTCAAAGGAGTTGAGGACTTGCCCGGCGATCGCTAAATGATCGAAGGTATTCACGAATGGAGTGGCTATTATTGCATAGCCTGCGTCGGCTAGCTTTTCTAATAACCACCGATAACTAACGTTGGGTGCCGTTGCTAAAAATGCACCCCCTAAGAAATGTAGGATAGCTTGGGGTTTGTTGGGTATTAATACCCAGCTATTGCCTATTTGTTGCCACTCTAGAGCTCTTTTTGATGGTAGATTTGGCATTTTTTTCGATCGCAACTACTATTGACTTTTGGATTATTTTATGATATAGGAAAGTTTTCTACTTCTGTCAGGGAAAAAGAATTGGGCGTACCCCATATTTCTAAAAATACTGGAGACAGGAACGATCGCTCGACCGCAATAACTAAAGGATTTAGTATGTACCCAAATATGTTAAGATTAAAGGCTAAAGT
>CALKCV010000422.1 GCA_938083405.1 uncultured Microcoleaceae cyanobacterium
GCGATTTATCTATATGAATCGCTAAAGCGATTACTACGACAGTCGATTTGACTGCTTACCAATTTTCTAACATTACTAAAAAACACAACAATAATGCTTCGGTCCACTCGACCGTGGCGCCGTAGGTATCGCCGGTGTGCCCTCCCAAGCGACGGTTAAACCAAGCTCCCGCGAGGAAAGCGATCGCCACTCCACCGAAAGCCATGCCTGCCGCTATCGACCATCTCTGGGGGGCTAATAAAATTTGCACTGCGCTTAAACTCAATAGCAATAACGCTCCACCGAGAAAATCCCAGAGGGAATAAGTCGTCTCTTTGTGAAAAGCTCCTTTTCCCGTGGGTTTGAGGTACGGATAGCGGGCGATCGCCACTAACTGCCCCCATCTCCCCCAACCTGCCACAGCCATTAGGGCCAGCCATCTATATTCCTCTAGCTCCGTTAGGGCTGTGGTTTTTAAGAGCAAGATCGCGATCGCCGCCATGGCTCCAAAGGCCCCAGTGGCACTATCAGCCATTACCTCCAAGCGGCGATCGGGTTCTAATACTGCCAGTCCGTCAGCCGCATCCATGGCCCCGTCTAAGTGGAGTCCGCCAGTTAAGCATAAGCTGGCCAATATAACCAAAGCCGAGCGAGTCATAACTGGCATTCCTAAAATTTGTAATCCCAAGTCCAGGAGTCCCGAGATAGAGGCGATCGCCAATCCAACTGTTGGAGCCCATCGGGCAATCCCTCTAAATTCTAAAGTCCAAGCGGTGGGTATTGGCAAGCAAGTATAAAAAGAAATCGCACCCGCCAAATTACTCATTTTCTCTTTAATCATTTTTGCTAATCTTTGCCTTAACTCGAAATCTTTTTGTAAATTATCGTCGCCCATACTTTCTTCGTTCTTGCTTAACTGGAAATTGCCACTTTTTAGGCTATTTTCTTTAAATTATCTGTTTTTTTTTGACAAATCATGTCAAATATGATAAAATTTTAGAGTTTTTCAAGAGATTTTCTGATTCTTTGCTGCAACTATAGCTTTGTTTGTAAGAGTGAGGTACATCATTTTTCAGTTTTTCAGAATTGAAAGTATTTGCATTTAAAACTTGCAAATTGCCACAAATAGTAACTTTTTGTACTTCACCAAACAGAGAAGAGCAATTATAGCCGTTAACGAATAGGTAATAAATCCTAATGGCTTAAGAAGCTATTTATTCAGAAGCAATTAGAGCATTGCTGGTAATCAATAAAAAGTTCTGTATCTTTTCTTAAAGATTATTCAATTTTTATTTTCAATTCCTAATATTTGTACTCCAGAACCTCAAAAAGAAGAGCGCATTGGAAAAAACTATGCCAGAATTGGATGAAGAACATATATTAGTATCCGGCGGGCAAACAAGGATGCCCATAAGGAGATCGGGAAATTGAGGCTTTTTCTCTATGAGTTACCACAAATCAAACAGGGTTCACGCACCGTGCATAATAGATTCAGGCACAGTTGTCAACAAGCGCGACATCGAAAGACTGCTGATGGATTTAGGTCGCGTTCGTTACTGCCATAGTTTCGACGCCCAGATTCAGAGTCGGGGAGAAGGATACATACTCGAAGTCTTTGACGACCTTCAAAGATCGACCCTAATTGCCAATCATTCAATTTATTTGAATATTTCTAGTTTTGACTACCTCGAACTGAAACAATCTCCAGAAGGCGAAACATATTTCGATTTAATTAGCGAAGGACGTCAGTTAAGACTGATGCCTTTATCGAACCCTTTGCAAGACGAAGCTTCTAGAGACTTTAACGCCGCAGCTTTGGATGCGGTGATGGACCAAGTTTTGTCTGCTAACTGGGACGTTAACCTCGACGATGATGATTGCCCCTTTTAAATTGCATAGCAATTTAGAAACCACATCAGAGAGAAAACAAACAGATGCTATCTACCAACACAGTCCGATAATTAATGTCCCACAATTTTTCTTTTCAGTCAGAGGCTCGTTGCAGCCAAACTTATGCCCGTGCTGGGGTTTTTGTTACGCCTCATGGCATCGTAGAAACACCAAAGTTTATGCCAGTGGGGACTCAGGCAACTGTAAAAACATTGAACCCGGCACAGCTAGAGGCGGCGGGCTCTCAAATGATCTTGGCTAATACTTATCATCTCCACCTGCAACCAGGAGAAAAGATTGTCTCTGGGGCGGGCGGGCTTCATCGGTTTATGAATTGGAAAGGTCCGATCTTGACTGACTCTGGGGGTTTTCAGGTTTTTAGTTTGAGCGGTATTCGCACTATTAGCGAGGAGGGGGTTAAGTTTCGCTCTCCTCGCGATGGTGCGCTCATTAATTTAACCCCAGAGCGATCGATGGACATTCAGAATCAATTGGGAGCCGATGTTATTATGGCCTTTGATGAATGTCCTCCGTACCCCGCTACTAGGGAAGAGGTGGAATTGGCCACGGACCGGACTTACCGATGGTTGAAGCGTTGTATTGAGGTTCATCGCAGTCCCGAACAAGCTCTTTTTGGTATCGTTCAAGGTGGCGTTTATCCAGATTTGCGGAGTTCGGCGGCGCGGCAGTTGGTGGAATTGGATTTGCCCGGTTATGCCATTGGTGGGGTGAGCGTGGGGGAACCGTCGGAGTTAATCAACAATATTGTTAAGGTGACTGCTCCACTTTTGCCAGAGCATAAGCCTCGGTATTTGATGGGTATTGGTACTTATGGCGAAATGGCAAGGGCGATCGCTTCTGGTATCGATCTATTTGACTGCGTTATTCCTACCCGCTTAGGACGGCATGGGGCGGTTTTGGTGGGGGGCGATCGCTGGAATTTGAAAAATTCTTGTTTTCGAGAGGACTTTACTCCTTTGGATGAGTCTTGTCCTTGCTACACTTGTCAAAATTTTAGTCGGGCCTATTTGAGCCATCTGGTCCGAGCTAAGGAGGCTTTGGGCTTTAGTCTTTTGTCCCTTCATAACGTTACCGAGCTCGTTCGCTTTACGGGGCGCATTCGGGATGCTATTTTGGGCGATCGCTTTACTACGGAGTTTGCTCGCTGGTTGAATTAATTTTAGATTTTAGATTTTAACGGGAAAATTGACTGAAAAAAGATAAATTATTCTTTCTAAATATTAAGATATACTAAAATTATGAAAACTTTTTTTTGGAGAGGTAGAATCGTTCATGGAAATGGCACTGCTATTGGCAAAACTTCCCGAAGCTTATTCAATCTTTGACCCCTTAGTTGACGTCTTACCGGTCATTCCCGTGTTTTTCTTGCTGCTGGCTTTTGTGTGGCAAGCTGCAGTGGGTTTCAGATAAGAAACTGAAGATAAATTAAAAGAGCATCCCATTTTGCCGCTCCTTACTACTCCTAGTTTGACTTCTATGTCATCCTACTAATAGTACCCGGACGTTCAAAGAAGCTGGAATAGTTTGGTGACAAAAACGGGATGCTTTGGCAATGCCTGGGTTATATATAACTTCGTCAAGTTTTGGGGTTCCCAAAAGCAACATACAACTCAAATATTCATTAGAGCTATTGCTGAGGAAAAGCCCGTCATTGCTAGCATCGATTAAAGAACTTTATGAGTATGATCGTGTTGTTTGACGTTATCTTCAGTGCTAACAACATTTTCTGCATTGAGTACCCGTTTGCGTTCCAAAGAATAATTAAAATCATCGCGACGAGTTCCCACGGGAACCAAAGACATAGCCTGGGGGCGAGTCCGATAAGTACGACAGGCAGCGATCGCTCTTTCTTGGAAATTATTAGCAAACTGAGCTTCGGCGGGAAAACCTCCGGGCATTTGAGGTTCTTCTGAGGGTAAAATCTCTCCCAAAGTAGTCGCCAAAGCAATTTCATAAGAAGTGGGAATGCCCTTAACTATAGCT
>CALKCV010000423.1 GCA_938083405.1 uncultured Microcoleaceae cyanobacterium
TGTTCTCGGTTGTCTTGATTGTGCAAAACTATCTGCATTTCTCCTAGCCTTTGCCGGAAAGCTTCTGGGGCGTTTCTCACCCGAGGTTCGTATTTTCCTCGGTTGCTCGTGGCGGTATAAGCGTAGCTGCTCCAATTAATATATGCCCTGGCTAAATCTTCGTCGTCATGCCAATTTTGCGCCTCGATTAAACCTTGCAAACCGGCTCCGTAAGCTCCTGGTTTGGAACCAAATATTCGATAGAGCGATCGCTCTTCTGCCCGTTCCAGACTTAAGCCTTTTTCTTGCCAATATTTACTTTCTTTTTTCCGCTGTTCTGCTAAAGGATTATCTGCGGCCGATTCTTCTAAATTGGCTACGGCAATAACGGCGCGATCGAACAGGTCGATAATATTAGGAAAAGCATCGCGGAAAAATCCTGAAATCCTCAAAGTCACATCCACTCTCGGCCTTCCTAAGATAGAAATAGGCAAGATTTCAAAGTCTATAACCCGCCGCGAAGGACCGTCCCAAATCGGTTTTACTCCTAATAAAGCGAGTGCTTCGGCAATATCGTCGCCCCCAGTTCTCATGGTGGAGGTTCCCCAGACTGATAAGCCTAAAGTTTTTGGATATTCGCCGTTTTCTTGGGTGTATCTTTCGATTAATCTGTCTGCGGCTAATTGCCCGACTCTCCAGGCGGTTTCTGTGGGAATTGCTCGAATATCTACGGAGTAAAAATTCCTCCCGGTTGGCAATACATCGGCCCTCCCTCTGGTGGGGGCACCGGAGGAACCTGCGGGGACATATTTTCCTTCTAAACCTCTTAATAAATTGCCGATTTCTCGATCTGTTTTTAACAGCGAGGGCAGCAAATAATTATTAATCCATTCAATCTCTTTTCGCGTCTGGCCTGTTAATTCCCGTAGAACAGGCGTCTCGCCTGTTGATTTTCTTTTTTCCAACAATTCATCGATTAATTCTGCTGCTTTATTTTCCAAAGATTCCACAACATCGCCGACGGTCAAACAGAGTTTATTGTTAATAACTAAATTGCCGCTAATAACTTCTGAAAAATCCGCCGTTAGGGGGTCAATATCTAAATCTAAATCCGCCGCTAAAGCGCGAGTGAAACCGAGCCTATCGCTACTGGGATGCCTGGCGATCGCTATTATTAAATCTCGCAACTGTCGCCCCTGGGGACATTGCCCGAAGATATGCAAACCGTCGCGAATTTGTGCTTCTTTGAGTTCGCAAAGATAACCGTCCGCATTGGTAATAAAATCGGCAATTTCTGGAGTTTTTGGTGTAGAAAAGGACAAATCTTTATCGAGGTTTTCTGCTTGGATGAGTTCCAGGAGGCGATCGCGTATGACCGGCAGTCGCGAAGGATCTATACTCTGGGCCTCGTAATACTCGTCGATTAAAGTTTCCAACTTTTGCAAGGGGCCGTATAACTCCGCCCTCGTCATCGGTGGCGTTAAATGGTCGATGATTACTGCTTGCGATCGCCTTTTAGCCTGGGAACCCTCTCCCGGGTCGTTAACTATAAAAGGATAAAAATGCGGCAAGGCACCCAGAGCAACTTCTGGATAGCATTTAGCCGACAAACCGACGCTTTTACCCGGCAACCATTCCAAATTCCCGTGTTTGCCGACATGAGCGATCGCGTGGCAACGAAAATGCGATCGCAACCAATAATAAAAAGCCAAATAATTATGAGTCGGTTCCAAATCTGGGGCATGATAGTTCAAACTAGGATCGAGATCGTAACCCCGCGACGGTTGAATACCCACAAATACATTACCCAATTGAATACCGGGAATTGGAATTTTAACATCACCAACAAATACTTCTTCCCCCACCGACAACCCATCCGCTACATCCGTTACCAAATCCGTTGCCAACCCATCTTTTTCCCCCACCAAAAACCCATCCGTTAAATCCGCTACAAAATCCGTTGCCAACCCCCATCTTCGAGTAATTTCTGTTTGTATTTCCTCCGGCAAACTAGCAAAATATTCCCCATATTCTCCCAAAGACAAAAACTGATTTATAACCCGCAAGTCGCGACCTTCTGGGTCGTTAGTAACTCCATCCGTCAACCTTTCAATCAACTCCTCCCCAGTAGCGGGCAAATCTTTTACATAATAACCAGAATCTTGTAAAGCGCGGAGAATTTCCACGCAACTGGCGGGAGTATCCAACCCTACTCCATTGGCGAGGCGGCCGTCGCGGTTGGGGTAATTTGCTAATATTAATGCGACGCGACGTTCTGCCGCCGGAGTCTGTTTTAACTTCACCCAATTAGCAGCTAACTCTGCTACAAATTTGAGGCGATCGCTCTCTGGAACGTAACTAACAACATCAGTTTCTAAATCTTTATTCTGGCTTTGCACTCCTTTAAAAGAAACCGCCCTAGTAATAATATTTCCATCCACTTCTGGTAGGGCAACATTCATAGCAACATCTCTCGGAGACAAACCTTGAAATTGACTTTCCCACTGTTCTTTCGTTCCGCCGCTGAGGATTGCTTGAAAAACCGGAATATCCAGAATCTTAGTATTTTGTTTCCTCCAGAAGATCGGCGGGCAAGGGGGGCGAAGGGCAGATTGTCCGTCAATATTATTAATCCCAGAAACAGAAAAACTCGTAGTATCGAGTAATAGTTGAATCTCTTGGTTATTTTCTCCCTGGAAATATTCCAATAATTCCGCTCTAATTTCCGGGTCGCGCCCGGACGATACGAAAACCGGTACTGGTTCTAAATTTTGCTCTGCCAAAGCTTGACAAATAGCATCGATCGCCCCCACATTTCCCGATAAATAATGAGCGCGATAAAAGATAATGCCAACTTTGGGAAATTTATCGCCCCCAACCCCCCTTTCAAAGGGGGGAGAAGAGGAAGAAATATCGCTTTGTTGCCAGTTATAAAGTCCGATGCGAGGTACGGTTTTTGGTTCCGCAAAATCGTAACTTTTTTTAAGGCAAAAATCGGCAACAAATTTCATAGCATTAGCGAAATTATCGATGCCGCCTTCCGTTAAATATTGCCAGATTTTATTAACAGCCCGGAGGGAGATATTAGAAGAAGTCATTAAATCCGAATCCGGGCGATCGTCCCCCGGCATTACGATTAATTTCGCCTTAGTTTCTTCGACTATTTCTCCTACAACTTCGAGACCGTAAGACCAATAAGACCGCCCCCCCAACAATCGCAAAATAATTACTTCCGCTTTGCTTAAAATCTCTTCGCCATAGGTATCGATGGTTAATTGTTGTTGTAATTGCAGAAGATTGGCTACTCTAATAGATGGAAAATCTGGGGGTAATTTATTAATTGCTGCTGCCAAACTTTGAATTTCGGTATCGGCGGCGGTAATAAATACTATTGGGGCGGGAGTTTGTTCGATAAAAATAACTCCCTCAGCTTGAGGGTTCCAACCTCCAGGAGTGGCTGCGATTCGGTGCATTTTAGTTTTTTATTTCTAGAGTGTTTGACTACTTTAGCATAATATCAATTAACATTTTTTGGGGTTAACATTTTCCCAATCGATCCCCCGTTGGTTGGGTGGTGGGAAAATGTTATTTATGATATGCTGGTAACAGTAATTCCAAAGGTTAACAGTATGGTGCGAGAACCGATCGTCCAAACCAAACCCGAAATCGTTTACCCCGACAGCGACGGTCAACCAATGGCAGA
>CALKCV010000424.1 GCA_938083405.1 uncultured Microcoleaceae cyanobacterium
CGCAGCCCAAAAACGAAGCTTTTTCCTAGGTTTTTGCCCTCTGATAACCGCTCCATTCCCCACAGAAAATTCCCCTCGAAGCCAAAAAGCAGTAAGTAGATTGGACGTTCGCTTCATTCTGGAGACGCACCCAGAAGTCATTAGCTTGACAAATAATTGTTAATATGCTATGACTTCAGAACAATAATAAACACAAAAAAATCTCCTGGTTGCAGGAGATTAATTTGTTGGCAAACATTCATAAAATTTGGCTTGCTCGATAAATATGTTAGGTAAAACTTCTTTAGGAACCTTAGGCTTAGTAGTGGGTGGAATTCTATCAATTTTAGGAACTGCAGCTTACTTTGCCGACTATGCAACCCTCAACTTAGCAGGGTTTTTCTATGGTATTCCAGTATTACTCGGAGGACTTGCCCTCAAAGCTTCCGAACTAAAACCAATACCTTTTACTCAAGCTACCTCCTCCGAAGTGGAGGCAGCGAAAGAAGAGCAAGCAACCGACACCCAAAATCAAATCCTCAAAAATGTAACCCGCTATCGTTACGGTCAAAAAGCTCATTTAGACGAAAGCTTAAAACGCTTGGGCTTGAGTCCCACCGACGAAGAACGACCGGTGCTAGACGGGGTTAGAGAAATTTTAGTTGATGGGGCCTATACCTTAGTTTTAGAATTTGACTCGCCACGGATACCTCTAGAGGTTTGGCAACAAAAAAAAGATAAAATCACTACTTTTTTTGGCCCTAACCTGCGGGCAGAAATTACTCAACCCGCAGAAAAACGGATAGACTTGGCCCTAATCAAAGATTAGCGTGAGACTGCTTGAGAGCCCGCAGAGCAAGTGGCTAGCCTCTAGCTAGCCACTTGCTCTGGAAATTACAGATTACTTTGAATATCTAAAATCTAAAATAAAGTCATTTTTCCAAACGCACCGCGTACCACTGTAAAAAATTCCCCGGGCCCGAGTCAAATTCGCAATAGGTATTTAACAAATGCCGCGCTTGACTATCCAGGGTAGAAAACTTTTGCAAGTCTCGCGGTAAATTGTCTTGTCGTTCGGCTAAAATACTTTTCAACTTTTCTTCGAGTTCTGCAGCGCTCATAAACTGCTCCTCTCGCTCCGACTCTAGAACGACATAAGTATCTTCTTGATACATCAATGAATCTGGCATATTCGCTGTAAAAATTATTCGTTATTCTAGTTTGGCGAGTTATCCTTAAACCTTACCACGGCGACGGGAATGAAAAAGTTAAATTTTATTACAAACTGCCAAATTTAAACTTTTTCCTACTAGACTATAATTTCCATAGACTGCCAGTCTATTAGGAGAGGAAAAAATAAGAAATAGGAGATTAGATAGCGGGCTTGAGATAATTAATTTGTCAAAAATATCTTACCGGACAAAGGTCGAGATTATTTATGTTAAAATAAAAAAATTAACCAGAATCGAGCAGCGTTTGAGTCTATCGCCGCTGTTTGAAAAAGAGCGACGAAGGTTATATAGCAATCCTAAATCTGATGCCAATCTTACGAAACCGGGTTTTTTGAAAAAACCCGGTTTCACAGCCCCAATGGTATCATAAGCAATTGAGGATTGCGATCTAGCCAACTTGTCGATCGCCGTTTAACTATATTCCGATAAAAGACTTCTAAAGAAGACTAAAACGAGGAATGGAAAGCATAGATGCTCTTAAAAAATTGATTTTGGTGCAGGTAGAAACATTAAACTAAAAAATGGTGATATCATCTCAGACTCCTAATTCAACAGAACGCAAGCCCTCAAAATTAGAAGGGATCAAAGAAAGCAGTAACTTTTTACGCGAACCCCTAGCCACGGAGCTATTAGAAGATACAACGCACTTTAGCGAAGCAGCAATTCAGGTTCTAAAATTTCATGGTTCCTATCAGCAAGACAATCGCGATAATCGAGTAAAAGGACAAGAAAAAGATTATCAAATGATGCTACGGACTCGCAGCCCAGGCGGGTTCATTCCACCGCAGCTATATCTAACCCTCAATAAGCTCTCCGATGAATATGGCAACGGTACTTTGCGCGCTACCACTCGTCAAGGGTTCCAACTGCACGGCATTTTAAAGAAAAATATCAAGGCAGTCTTATCCTCCATCATCAAAAATATGGGCTCGACTCTGGGGGCCTGTGGCGACCTCAACAGAAATGTAATGGCCCCTCCAGCCCCATATAAAAATCGGCCCGAATATAAACTGGCCGCAGACTACGCGAACAAAATCGCCGATCTGCTGACACCCCAGACCGGGGCCTATTATGAAATTTGGTTGGATGGGGAAAAAATAATCAGCGCCGAAGAAGCCCCAGAAATTAAAGAAGCTCGCCAGCGTAACGGTAACGGGACAATTTTTGCTAACAGCGAAGAACCCATTTATGGGACGCACTATATGCCCCGGAAATTTAAGTGTGCTGTCACGGTACCCGGGGACAATTCAGTGGACCTCTACACTCAAGACGTGACCTTAGTGGTCATGACCGATCCTGCAGGAGAACTAGAAGGATTTAACGTCTATGCGGGTGGTGGTTTGGGGCGCACCCATAATAAGGAAGAAACTTTTGCTCGGGCTGCCGATGAAATAGGCTATGTGGCCAAAGAGGATGTTTACGATTTGGTAAAGGCCATAGTGGCCGCGCAACGGGATTACGGCGATCGCGTCAATCGCCGTCACGCCAGAATGAAATATCTCATCAACGATTGGGGCGTAGCCAAATTCCGGGCCAAAGTAGAAGAATATTTTGGCAAACCCCTACAACCCTTCAAAGCTTTACCCCAATGGAAATACCTAGACTATCTGGGATGGCACGAACAAGGCGACGGCAAACTTTTCCTGGGAATTTCCGTAGAAAATGGTCGGGTTAAAGATGAGGGTTCCTTCCAACTCAAAACTGCTCTGCAAGAAATAGTCAGCCAATTTCAACTACCGATGTTGGTCAGTCCCAACCACAACATCATTATTTATGAAATTGCCCCAGAGCAGCAACAGGCCATTCAACAAATCCTCGACGGACGCGGCATTAAGAAGGAAACAGAGATCGATCCCCTAGTACGTTATTCGATGGCCTGTCCCGCATATCCAACCTGTGGCCTGGCAATTACAGAATCAGAAAGGGCCTTGCCTGGCATATTGGGACAAATTCGGTTATTGTTGGACAAGGTGGGACTGGCACAAGAACATTTTGTTACTCGAATGACAGGATGTCCAAACGGCTGTGCCCGGCCCTACATGGCGGAATTGGGCTTTGTGGGCAGCGCTCCCAAAACCTATCAAATATGGCTAGGCGGCTCCCCAGACGGGACGCGCTTGGCTAAAACTTACACAGACCGATTGCCGATCGATAAGCTCGAAGCTGAGTTAGAGCCGATTTTTGTTTATTTCAAGCAAGAACGGCAACCCAATGAAAGTTTTGGTGATTTTTGCGATCGCGTCGGCTTAGATGCCATCCGCCAATCTGTAACCAACTATCAATCTAGTTTTTCGATGAACACTGATATTAACAACCAAACAACTAACTCTATCGAGTCCGAACAGAATCCTCCAGCAGTTACAGAGACGACTTCTGAGAACAATCCTCCAGAAGCTCCCGCTTTCAACGTCCATAGCAATCCACCAGTGGCTCCACCAGCAAACATTTACGATTCGCCTCCGGTGGTTCCACCTATGACTACCGAAGCTCAGACTGCGCCGGAACCAGTGACACCTCCACCCGTGAGTCAGGAGGTTCCAACTCCACCACCAATGGCTCCGGCCCCACCCCCATCACCGTTCTCACAACCCAGCCAACCTCCCATGGCTCCGGCTGAACCTCCCATGGGCCAAGCACCAATGGCTCCGGCAGCACCTCCGGTCAGCCAACCTCCGGTCAGCCAACCTCCCATGGGCCAGGCACCAATGGCTCCGGCATCACCTCCGGT
>CALKCV010000425.1 GCA_938083405.1 uncultured Microcoleaceae cyanobacterium
AGAAACAATCGTACTGGGCAAAATGTCGAGTACAAAATCAAACGCACATATCCCAAAACAGCACCGAAAAATCAATGAGGTAAATCAATTATGAAAATTCGTTGTATTGCTAATACTGGGGCTTCTCTCCCTGAAAAGTACCTCGATCCTTCTTTGTATCGTACCAAAGAAACAGAGTTCAAATTAATAGTTGACAAAGAGTACGTCGTCTATGCTCTTTATGCATGGGAGGGAGAAATTTGGTACTACATTTGCGACGAACGCTACACCTATTATCCCATTCACAATCCCGCGCCGTTATTTGAAGTAGTTGACCCAACTCCTTCTAAATATTGGCAAGCTCAAATCGCATCGAATGGTTTGTTAGAAATCGCTTTCGAGCATTGGTTTACGATTCCTTATTATTACGACAAACTCACCGACCAAGAAGAAGAAGCTGTCGCGATTTTTGAAAAATATAAATATTTGATGGATGCGGAAGCGGCATCCACTCCACCGCCATCTTTAAGCGTGGAAGAATTGCTGGCAATTTCTTTACCCAAACCAGAGAAAGTTGCGGTGAAAACTTAAGCCTATTGGTGTGGCGTTGAGGTCGTAAGGAAAAGAAACCCGGTTTTTAATTAATAAAAACCGGGTTTCTGGACTAGGGATGAATATCCGACAAAACCGATCTATCCCCCACGAGGCGCCGGCATCGACTCATCATCCTTCCTATCCTCAAACACCTCCGCCAAAAGTGGCGATACGTTTTTATTCAACTTACCCGCCCGAATAAACTCGGCATAAGTATCAGCCTCGATATCCACCAACTGCTCTCGCAACAACTCCAGATCCAATTCCACTAACTGGGAATGTTCCGCCTGCATCTTGTCGATCTTCTCTTGCAAGCTCTTTAATTCCCCTTGGATGAACTCCGCCTGGTAGCGATAATACTCCGAATCGATTTCCTGCTTCCTCACCAAATCTGACAAATAAGCGATCGCCCGATTTAACGCAACCCGGCGGGCAATGGTCTCCATATACTCCTGCCGCAAAGGTTGGTCGCCAATCAAACCCAACATTTCCAGCAACGACTGGATGCTCAAACCTTGCACCAACAAAGTAAACAACACTACCCCGAATACAGTGGCGGTAATATCTTCGCGTCCGGGCAAAGCAACCGGTACGCTCAATACTAGGGCAATGGATACGGAACCCCGCAAGCCGCCCCACCATAAAACTGTTTGCTGTTTTATATCTATATGCGATTTGGCAACCCAGTTACTAAAAGCGCTCAAACCATAAACAGCGATCGCCCTGGTCGCTACCATCCCCAAAATCGTCACAGCGATCGGAGTTAAATTATCAGCCAGATCTGCAAATTGGATTTGATCCCCAATTAACAAAAACACGATGGAGTTAACAAAAAACGCCATAAACTCCCAAAACTCGCTGACAATTAATCGGGTGCGGGGGTTCATGCCGATGCGAGAACCGAAATTCCCTAAAATTATTCCCACCACCACCACGCCGATAACCCCGGAACCGCCAAATTTTTCCGTAATGACATAAGTGCCGTAGGCCGAGACCAGAGTTAAAGACTGTTCTACTAATGGTAAGTCGAAGCGTTGGGTGAGGTAGGAGATACCAAAACCGATCAAACAACCCACACCGACGCCAACACCGGCAAAGGTAAAAAAGCTAAGTATAATTTGCGGTAGGGAAAATTGCTCCACGGTTCCTAGCGGGACTCCCACTAGGAGAGTAAAAGCAACTACTGCCACTCCGTCGTTTAACAAACTTTCCCCTTCCATTAAAGTTCTCAGACGCCTGCTTGCGCCCAATTCTTTTAACAGGGCGACCACGGAAATAGGGTCAGTTGCCGATAAACTCGCTCCTACTAAGAAGGCGATCGCTAACGGAATTCCCGTCAGCAGATTTAAACCGTAAGCGATGCCCACTACAGAGATAATCACCCCCACAACCGCAAACAAACCCACCGGCACTAAATCCCGTTTCAGGTCTCGCCAGTTCATATTCCATGCCGCCTCAAATAACAGCGGCGGCAAGAATATTTCCAAGATTAATTCTGGAGATAAATTCACCAAGCGCACGTCAACAAACGCCAGAATCAAACCCACAATTACTAACAGTAAAGTGAAAGGAATTCGACGAAACCAGCTAAAAAGCCGAGATATAGTAGCAACGCTTAAAGAAACAGAAAGTACCAATAAAAATTGCTCGATATTTTGCTCGATCGCCGTTTCGGTAACTGCACTTTCTATGCTCATTGAAAAGCTCCAAATACTACTCTATTTAAAACGAAAAAACCGACTGTTTTTTTTGATAATAAAAACAGTCGGTATTTTACCATACTTTTTTAATAAAGTCTAGGCTTCTTTGTTCAAAAACTTATTAATTTGAACGAGTGCAGCGGCACCAATATTAAAAACGGCCCAACCGCCAGCTACCATCAGCGGTAGCAGTACCACTATCAAACGGAAATCAAAGTCCATTTCCTAACCTCCTCTAGTTTTAGGACAAATTTATCGTTTTTTATTTTTATCTTATTTTAAGGTTCTTCTCAAGTCTTGGCTAGGGGGTGCAAGAGATAATTTCCTGGAGCTGCCACTAAAAATCTCTTAGGGCCGCTCAAATCCCGTCTCCATCGACCTGCCAGCGTGAGCTAAGGCCAACTTATAATAACGTTGGGCGTGTTCTCGCAATTCCGCAGCCTCTTCCTCAGAAACCTCCTTTAACCGTTTCCCCGGCACTCCTACCACCAGAGACCTCGGCGGCACGTCCTTAGTCACCACCGAACCGGCACCGATAATACTGCCCGCCCCAATTCTAACTCCATCTAAAATCACGGCCTTAATGCCAATGAGGCAACCACTCTCGATATGGGCCGCGTGAATCACCGCCCCATGTCCCACCGTCACATCAGCTTCCAACACCGTCACGACTCCTGGATCGCCGTGCAAAATTGCTCCATCTTGGATATTGGTACGGTCTCCAATTACAATTTTTTCTATATCCGCCCTAACCACGGCCCCATACCAAATGCTGGCCCCCTCTCCCAATTCAACATCGCCGATAACCGTAGCGTTAGGGGCCACAAAAGCCCCTCTGGCTAAATTGGGGGAGGGCCAAGGAAATAAGGCTGCTGCTAATGGTTCGTTAATTTTGCTCATTGTTTCCACGCTCTGAAATTATTTGAACTAATTCTTAAAGATGTTTTACCTTGGGAGTAGCATTTTCTCTTAAGTCAAGCAATTAAATACTCTCAAATCGAATACTTTTAGCCCCCAAGCTTATTTATGACTAACTTTAGTAGCGATCTTGGCTTGCAATATCCCATCTTCGGCCCGGAAATCTCCTGTCCCCACTGTCGGCAGACTATTGAGGCTCTTACTTTAACAGATACTTATTTATGTCCCCGTCATGGGGCCTTTGAAGCGGACCCCAAAACTAGCGATTTAGTCCATTTACAGTCTGGCCGTCACTGGCGGCGGTGGAATAATGAGTGGTATCGGCAGCACACCCACCCCGACGGCATTCGCTTTGAAATTCACGAAGCCCTAGACCGACTCTACACTGAGGGCTATCGCGCGACTAAGGTGATTATCGCTCAAAGATACCGCGATTTGGTTTACGCTTATTTGGAGCGTAACAGTTCTTGGCGCGGCAAGTCGGATTCTGCTCAACCCAAACTATACGGTTTGCCTGTAAATTTTGGCCCCGATCCTGAAGATGAACCTTGCTGGAATACGATCAATTTTGAGTTGGAAAAAGAACCAGGCATTCCCATCCGCTATCCTTATTTCCGCTTGTTTGAATAATTGGGAAAATGTTAATTGTCAACTAACAACTAACCCCTGACCAAATAATAAAATGCATCACGTTTCGATTCGTACTGCTAATATTCATGGAGCGATCGCTTTTTACGAAAAACTAGGTTTTACAGTAAGCGATCGCTTTACTACGGGTTACACTTTAGCCTGTTGGATGGAGGGAAATCTCGGACGGATCGAATTTATCCAAATTCCTCAACCGAAACCTGCCCCAGATGCTTTTGGCGACGAGCATTATGTCGGCTACTATCATTTATCTTTCGACCTAACTGAAATTACTCCCAATTTGCCTCAATGGTTGGAATCTTTGCAAGCCGATTTTCAATTAGCTTCCCAGGAAAAACCGGATTTATTCCAACCCTTAAAAGTTCTTCTAGAACCAACTCAGCAGCAAATAGGAAATAAGGTTTACGAAGTAGCTTTTATTGCAGATCGAGACGGCTTACCTCTGGAGTTTATTAGACTTATTGCCAGTTAATTATTAATTATAGCGATTATTGAAGTCGATCCCCCGTTGGTCCCCCTTAAAAAGGGGTACTTTGAGTCTTTTCCTGCTCCCCCCTTTTTAAGGGGGGTAGGGGGGGATCGTAAATCTAGTTTGTCGATTCAATAATTCCTATAATTGTTAATTATTAATTATTAATTATTAATTAACAAATAGCCGCTTTTAAACTTTTGCTAAATTCAGCGATCGCCTTTAACCCCTCCTCTGGCGTTCCCTCGGCCAACCGCTTGACGATGGCGCTACCAGCGATCGCCGCATCTGCCCCCCAGTCTTTCATTTGGCGGGCGTGTTCCGGTTGAGAAATGCCAAAACCAACGCCTATCGGCTTATCCGTCACGGACCGCATTTGTTTGAGTAAATCTTGTACTCTAGCCTGTACTTCGGAACGGATCCCCGTCACTCCCGTAACGCTGACTAGATAAATGAACCCTTGAGACTGGCGGGCGATAGTATCTATTCTTTCTTGCGGACTGGTAGGCGCCACTAATAAAGTAACTTCTATTCCATAATGGGTTGCGGGTTCGAGCAAACAATTAGCCTCCTCCAAAGGCAAGTCTGGAACCACCAAACCTTTAACCCCCGTTTTGGCAATTCGTTCTAGGAAAGCTTCGATGCCTCGGTGGAGGATGGGGTTGTAATAAGTAAAGAGGATGATGGGCGATCGCAACTTCGGACTAACTCCCTCAACCATTTCCAAAACCGCCTCCAGACGAGTCCCCCGTTCTAAAGCGCGGGTAGCTGCTGCCTGAATTACCGGGCCATCGGCTAAGGGGTCAGAATAGGGAACCCCGAGTTCGATTAAATCGGCCCCGTTATCGTCCAATACGGATAAAGCTTTAGCCGTAGTTTCCAAGTCTGGGTCCCCGGCGGTAATAAAAGGAATAAAAGCGCATTGGGGACCGTTTTGAGAATTGCGCAGAGATGCAAAGCGATCGG
>CALKCV010000426.1 GCA_938083405.1 uncultured Microcoleaceae cyanobacterium
ATTTTTTCTGCCAACTAACAACTGACAACTAACAACTAACATGCGTGCGGTACGTTTTTGGTTCGCTCATTGGTGACGTACTCCCTTTAATTTGAAGTTAAAAGTTAAAATACAAATATGAACAAAAAAAACGACGGTAAATACAAAGTCATAGCGGACAATCGCCAAGCTCGCTATCAATACCACATTTTAGAAACCTACGAAGCTGGTATCGAACTGAAGGGAACGGAGGTAAAATCTATTCGGGCGGGCAAGTGTAATGTTAGGGATTCTTACGCTCTAATTCGGGAGGGGGAAGCTTGGTTGCTTAACCTTCATATTTCTCCTTATCAAGCCGCCAGCGAATTTTTTAATCACGAACCTCGGCGCACTCGCAGACTGCTTTTGCACAAGCAGGAAATTCGCAAGTTAATCGGTAAGGTGGAACAACAAGGCTTGACTTTAGTGCCTTTGAAGTTGTATTTCAAGCAAGGTCGGGTTAAGGTGGCAATTGCTTTAGCCAAAGGTAAAAAGCTTTACGATAAACGCGAAGATATTAAGAAACGAGACGATAAGCGAGCTATGCAACGGGCAATGAAGCAATATTAATTGGTAGAACAGGCCGACGTCGCCTGTTATCCGAAACGTTGTTAATTGTTAGTTGTTAATTGTTAATTGTCAATTGTTAATTGTTGCCTCTTCGCTCGATCGCTTTCATAGCCTCCACTACCTGCCGGACTGCCGCTGCTTGTTGCCCTGCGCCCCGGGCAACTTGTTTGTTAAAAATAGCTATCCGATCGATGGCCTCTGCCACTCCCTTAAAAGCTTCTGTGGTCTCCCGAGCGGTCCTAGCACCAAGATCGACTTTAGTCAACCCCTCATCGGTAGCGATCGCCACCGAGCTAGTCGCCCCCTGAATATCGGCAACCAAAGCATTAATATTCTCAGCGGAAGCCTTGCTCTGGTCTGCCAATTTTCTAATTTCGCCAGCCACTACCCCAAAACCCTTACCTGGCTCCCCCGCGCGCACCGCTTCGAGGGCTGCATTTAAAGCCAACATATTCGTTTGAGCGGCTAAATCGCTGACCGATCTGGCTATATCGGCGATTTTCGCGACGAGTTCCTGAATTTCTTGAGTTTGAGTGGCGATCGCTCGAACCTTTTCTTGTAGGGCATTAATTTCGAGAACAGTTCGTTCCACAGCTTGAGTTCCGCCGGAGGATAAACCAAGGATATGATGGGCATGGCTATCGGCCACAGCAGCTTGTTGCGCGCTAGATTGCGAAGATGTTTCCAACTGGTTCATAGTGCTGGTAACTTCTGTAACCGCGTCGCTCAAATCCGAGGCCAGGCGTTCCTGTTGTAGCAATTGTTCTTGTCGTTCGGCTAGAGCGTATTGCAGTGCTTTCTGAGCTTCGCGGCGCAGGAGATCGATTTTATTGAGGAAACGAGCGTTCCACCAGATGGCAATAGAAAAACTGATGACATTCAAGATGCCGAAGAGGGAAATTCCCATCTCTTCGGTATAAACTTGCTCTCGATAGCCGATTAACATAAACCAGCAAATAAAAGGGGGCAGAAACAGGGCAAAGGGAGATAAACGCCGAGCCAAGAGACCGCCGGCATAACTGCTGCTAAGGGGAGCCATGACTCCAAACTCCGCTGTAGCAAACAAAATTCCCGCGCTCCACAAAATAAAGGCAATGGCAGTATGCAACGCCATGGCTGTAAAAGAGGGATCGAGCAGATAAAAATAGGCGTTGCCATAGACGTAGCCGAAGAAACCGAGCAGCGCAATTAAAAAAGCGGCTATAGTAACCAACTGGGAAAGGAGATATTGCGGACGCGGGAGACACAATAATAGTTGAGCGACAGCCAACAGGAGAAAACTGAAGGCGCTATTCGGAGCCATGCGACCGGGGGCTGCGGTAGCAAAGGCATCGATATTTTCTTTAAATAGCAATTGGTCGATGCCAAAATCGACCGGGAAGCCGTATTGTATTAAAGTTAATAAACCAATAAGTAAGGCAATACTAGCGGCAATAGCAGAATATAAAAGAAAAGGCTTGGAGGAATCTCTCGTTTCCTCTAGATGCCGCAGCCAACACCAGAGGGAAGCACCACCAAGAATAAAGCTTAAAGCCGTATTAGCTTTCATGGTCACTAACCCCGGCACTACGCTTCCCGGCAGAGCAATATTCAGCATCCAACCCAGGATTACCATAAAACCTACGATCGAAACAGCGATCGCGATCGCTCTGGCTCTGGCTATGGAGTTAATGGTTCCTTTTTCGCTATAAGGTTGTTGGGAAGGTCGATCGTATGTCATGGCTTGCCACTGTTCTATAGTTTATTTTAATTTAAAGCTACTCGGTGAATCTGGAGAATCTAAATTCCAGAAAAAGTAAGTAGTTGTTCCAAATAATTTGAACAAAAATTCCCCTGCGGATGGCGCTTGTATTAACGCTCAAGGAGCCACTAGAACGAGGATCGTCCGACAATTATTAATAATTAATTATTAATTATTAATTATTAATCGTACTCATAACGAGTTTAATTCTTTCAAATAGGTTAAGAATAAAGAAGACCGAGCGATCGCTCTGGGGACTTTTAAAAAGATAAAATGCACCCCAGGTATCTCAGAAGCAAAAGGTACCAACTAACCGACTGAGTTAAAATATTGTCCATGAACAAACAGAGTCCCACCCATGATATCCCCCCCCACGTCTGGGAGCGTCCCATCGGCCTCCATTGGGAGCGACCCTACACCGTCCGCTATGCCAGCAATCTCGACGATGGCCCTTGGCACGGCGTCCCGTTGGGGGGTTTTGGCGCAGGCTGCATTGGCCGCTCGCCCAGAGGAGACTTTAACCTCTGGCATCTCGATAGCGGCGAGCATATCTTCCAAAATTTGCCCGCCTGTCAGTTTAGCATCTTCGAAGAAGCAAATGGCCTCCGACAAACCTACGCCCTTTCTACGGAACCTCCCACGGATGGCACCCTCTCTAGTTGGAAATGGTATCCCAAGAGCAGCGATCGTAGCACCGGCACCTATAGCGCTCTCTACCCGCGCAGTTGGTTTGTCTATGAAAACGTCTTTCGTTCCCAGTTAAGCTGCGAGCAGTTTTCCCCCATCTGGGCGGGCAACTATCAAGAAAGCAGTTACCCCCTGGCAATTTTTGAATGGATCGCCCACAACCCCACGGACGCTCCCATTACTCTTAATATCATGCTGACCTGGGAAAATATTATGGGTTGGTTTACTAATTCCGTCAAAACTCCGAAGGTGGAAGTGCGAGACGATGGCACTCCGGTTTACGAATACAAACCCCGTTGGGGAGAAAGCGGGGGCAATTTTAATCGTTTGGTCAATGACTACCACCGCACCGGCATCGTCATGTCCCAGTTGCGTCTGGGAGATGAGGTAAACCAGGGGGAGGGGCAAATGGCGATCGCTACTTTCAGCAATGCGGCGGTAGAAGTCAGCTACAACACTCGCTGGAACCCCGCAGGTAACGGCGAGAATATCTGGGAATATTTCTCCCGTTCCGGCATTCTTCTAGACCAGCAAGACGAAACCCCCGCCAGCGAAGGGGAGCGAATAGGTGCGGCTCTCTCGGTTCGCTTCACCCTGCGACCGGGTAAGACTCGCAAAATTCCTTTTTTCCTCGCCTGGGATCTGCCGGTAGTGGAGTTCGCAGAAGGAGTTTGGTATTATCGTCGCTATACGGATTTTTACGGTCGCAACGCTCAGAACGTCTGGTCTATGGTAAGAACGGCGATGAAGCATTACGATACCTGGCGCGAGAACGTTAAGGCTTGGCAAGAACCAATTTTGCAGCGGGAAGATTTGCCCGGTTGGTTTAAGATGGCTTTGTTTAACGAGCTTTACGACCTTACCAGCGGCGGTACTCTCTGGAGTGCTGGGGACGAACGAGACCCGAAGGGGCAGTTTGCGGTTTTGGAATGTCTGGATTATCGCTGGTACGAGAGTTTGGACGTGCGGTTGTACGGTTCTTTTGCTTTGTTGATGTTGTGGCCGGAGTTGGAAAAGTCGGTGTTATTGGCTTTTGCTAGGGCGATCTCTGCGGCGGACGATACTCCTCGGGTTATCGGTTACGATCGCTCTTCGGCCGCGAGGAAAGTTGCGGGGGCAACTCCCCACGATCTGGGGGCGCCCAACGAGCATCCCTGGGAGATGACTAATTATACGAGCTATCAAGATTGCAATCTGTGGAAGGATTTGCCTAGCGATTTTGTGTTGCTGGTTTATCGGGATTTTCTTTTGACTGGGGCTGAGGATTTTGAGTTTTTATGGGATTGTTGGCCGGCGGTGGTGGAGACTTTGGATTATTTGAAGGGTTTCGATCTGGATGGGGATGGCATTCCCGAAAATTCGGGGGCTCCAGACCAGACTTTTGATGATTGGAAGATGCGGGGGGTGAGTGCTTATTGTGGGGGTTTGTGGTTGGCTGCTTTGTCGGCGGCGATCGCTATTGGTAAGGTTCTGATGGAGAATCCGAGGCAAAAGCCTTTTTATCCGGCTGAGGATGCGCGGTTGGATGATGATGCTACCAGTACGACTGAAGGGATCGGCGATCGAATTGCTGCTTATGAAGGTTGGTTGGAATCTGGCTTGCCGGTTTACCAGGAGAAACTCTGGAACGGAGAATATTACAATCTCGATAGCGAAAGCGGTTCTCGGGTAGTTATGGCGGATCAACTTTGCGGTCAGTTTTATTCTCGGTTGTTAGATTTGCCCGATATCGTACCGCCAGAACGAGCTTTGTCTGCTGTAAAAACTGTTTATAATGCTTGTTTTCAAAACTTCTACGATGGCAAGTTTGGTGCGGCTAATGGTTTGCTGCCCGATGGCTCTCCTGCTAATATTAAAGATACCCATCCTTTGGAGGTTTGGATTGGGATTAATTTTGGTTTGGCGGCTTTTATGGTGCAAGTGGGAATGAAGGAAGAAGGGTTCGAGCTTGCTGGGGCTGCGGTGGCACAAGTTTACGAAAATGGTTTGCAGTTTAGAACTCCAGAAGCGATTACGGCTACCGGTACTTTCCGGGCGAGCCATTATTTGAGAGCGATGGCAATTTGGGCAATTTATTTGTCAATAAATGGGAACAAATCAAGGTGAATATCATGCAGGAAAGTGTCTCTAAAACCATTAAACCTGATGACAATCGTGCTTGGTATAATTTGGGAGTTTCTCTGAACGATGCGGGGCGATATAAAGAGGCCGTGCTTGCTTTTGAGAAGGCTATTAAGGTTAAACCAGATTATTACCAAGCTTGGAATTATTTAGCTCACGTCCAGAAACATTTGGGAAGATATTGGGACGCTTTAACTGCTGTGGATCGCTGCCTGGAAATCAATCCCGATTTTTATCAAAATTGGTACAATCGCGGCAATATTTTGAATAATTTAGAGCGATATCGGGAGGCGGTTAGTTCTTTTGAAAAAGCTTTGGAAATCAAACCGGATTTATATCAAGCTTGGTATAATGCGGGTAATGCTTTGAGCAATTGGGGGCGGTATAAGGAGGCGATCGAGCGTTACGATAAAGCCATAGAACTTAAGCCAGATTTATCTAAGGCTTGGTACAACCGAGGGAAGGGATTGTTTGAATTGGGAAGATATGAGGAGGCTTTGGCTTCTTTTGATAAGGCGATCGAGATAGAACCGGATTATTATGCTGCTTGGAACGATCGGGGTAAGGTGTTGTTCGATCTGGGAGATTTACAAGGAGAAATTGCTTGTTACGAACGGGCGATCGATCTTAAGGAGGATTATGCGGAGGCTTGGAATAATTTGGGAAAAGCGGTGTTTAATTTGGGGGTTTGGTACGACGCAATACCTTGTTTTGATAAGGCTATAGAATACGAACCGGATTATGCGATCGCTTATTATAATAAGGCTCGCTGTTATGCCTCCAGAGAGGAAGTCGATCTTGCCCTAGACAATTTAAAGAAAGCTATTACTTTGGATGGAAAAGTTTGTAGAGAAAAAGCTAAAGCCGATGCGGAATTTAATAGTATGAGAACCCAAGAAATATTTATGCTTTTGATTAACGATGATGATTTTTTTTGAGAAGGTATAGAATTCTGAAAAAAGCTTAAATTATTTAACGAACTGCAATGGAGCGCAATGCTAAATTCTTCAAATCCAAAACATACAAAAAAATGGATATGTACGGGAAAACTGAACGGGCAGTAAATTTGTTGAAAAAAGCATAAATATTACTTTCAGTTCAGTTTGCCGCAAGGTCGAACGCGAGCTTGCTGGTTTTTATCTGTGTCTCAAAATAAATGACTGTTACAGCCGAAGTACAAAAAGGAGATTGTTTGGAACTCCTCAAAAACCTCCCAGACGAGCATATCGATTTAATTTATCTCGATCCGCCCTTCTTTACCGAGAAAGTACAAAAGCTCAAAACCAGAGATAGAACTAAAGAATATTCTTACAGGGATATTTGGGGTTCCCATCAACAATATGGCGAATTTCTATTTCAGAGGATTTGTCAGTTAAAGCGAGTTTTGAAAAAT
>CALKCV010000427.1 GCA_938083405.1 uncultured Microcoleaceae cyanobacterium
AGTAGGCCTCGAATTCGGGACGGTTTAGATCCGCATTGACCGCAGCGACTATTTCTTTTTGATAGTCGGATGTTGCTTGTTTTAGCTTTTGGAGTTGTTGGAGGCGAAAGTCGATGTTTTTGGTTTCGCCAGTGGCGAAGAATTGCCGTTGTTTTTGGATGATATCTTTAATCATATTGGGTAGTGGTTCAACAATTAACAATTATTAAAAAGAAAAGGATTTGCTTGTAGTAATCGCTAATCGCTAATTATCTATATGAATCGCTAAAGCGATTACTACGAACTAGCTACTAAATTCCAATTTCAACCTGACTTAGACGGCGCAAATTCAAAACGTCGGTCATATTTTTAATCTGGGTGCAAGTCCGTTCAAACTGTTCGCGATCGCAAATATCAATACACAAATTAATCACCGCCGGTTTTCCAGGATTAGTAATAACTTGTGCGTTTCTAACGTTAACGTTATTATCCATCAAACGAGACAAAACATCCTTCAAAAGTCCCACCCGATCGATCGCCTCAATAGAAATATCAACCGGATAAGTCTGAGGTCGTCCGGCATTTTTCTCATTAGAATTCCAACTAACAGGCACCAAACGTTCCCCAGGAATGCTTTCGAGATTCGTACAACCCTGGCGGTGGATAGAAATACCGCGCCCGCGAGTTACCGCCCCAATAATACCTTCCCCAGGAATCGGATGGCAGCAACCGGCCAAATGATACATCAAACCCTCAACCCCCAGAATGGGCGACGACTTATTATCGGTAGAAGTCGACCGGCGATCGGCCGCCGTGGTTTTTTGTAAAGCAACTGCCAGGGTACTTTCTTCAGAATCCGTATCTATGGGAGTAGCGGCCTTCACCAGTTCCCGCAATCGGTTTACCACCTGATTTACTGTTACCTCTCCGTGTCCCAAACCTGCCAATAAATCCTCAACGGAATTGTAATTGCATCGTTGGGCGACAATTTGCATCGGTTCCGACTTTACCAGAGAGTCAAAACTCTTTTTACCGAGTTCTTTTACTAATAAATCCCTCGCCCTGGCTATATTTTCCTCTCGATGCGATCGCTTATACCACTGACGAATCCGGTTTTTGGCAGTCCCCGTCACCACGAAATTCAACCAATCCAAACTCGGATGAGCGTTTTTATTAGTCAAAATTTCGACAATATCGCCATTTTTCAAAGGTCGATCCAGAGTCACCATCCGTTCGTTTACCTTCGCCCCCATACAATGATTTCCTACCTCCGTATGAATGCGATAAGCAAAATCAATCGGCGTCGCCCCATGACTCAAAGGGATTACATCTCCTTCGGGAGTAAAGACGTAAACATCTTCGTAAAATAAATCCCCCTTAACGCTATCTAAAAACTCCTCAGCATCTTGGAGGTCTCTTTGCCATTCTAATAACTGCCGCAGCCAAGTAAATTTTTCATCGTCAGTGCTAGTTTGAGTATTGCTAGAACCGGTTTCCTTATATTTCCAATGGGCAGCAATTCCATATTCAGCAATTTGGTGCATTTCCACCGTTCTAATTTGCACCTCCACCGGACGACCGCTTTTACCAATTACTCCAGTATGCAAAGACTGGTAGCGATTGGGTTTCGGCAGACCGATATAGTCCTTAAACCGGCCTGGAATGGGGCGGAAAGTATCGTGAACTATGGCCAAAGCGCGATAGCATTCTTCATTAGTATTGACAATAATCCGCAGACCTGCCACATCGTAAACTTCGTGAAACTCCTTTTGCCGCCGTTCCATTTTGCGGTAAATTCCGTACAAATGTTTCGGGCGACCGCTGACCTCGTAACACTGGATGCCCGAACTCTCCAGGCGCGATCGCAAAATTTCCGTCGCCTCTATCAGTTTAGCCTCTCGGTCGGCCCGCTTGTCTGCCACCAACTCCTGAGTTTTTCGGTAAGCTTCTGGTTCGATATATTTAAACGACAAATCCTCCAACTCCCACTTAAAGCGACCGATACCCAGACGGTTTGCCAGCGGGGCAAAAATTTCTCGGGTTTCTATGGCAATATTGCGTTGCTTCTCGGGTCGTAAATGTTCCAGAGTCCTCATATTATGCAGCCGGTCTGCCAGCTTTACCACGATGACTCGGATGTCTTTGGCCATTGCTAAAAACATCCGCCGGAAATTTTCGGCCTGCAGTTCCGTTTTGCTAGAGAAGTTAAACTTAGAAAGTTTCGTGACCCCTTCTACTAAGAGGGCCACATCCGAACCAAACCGTTGTTCTATTTCTTCGACGGTCACTTCGGTATCCTCGACTATATCGTGGAGAAAACCTGCGGCGATGGTGGCGCTGTCCCCACCGAGGAATTTCAGAAGACCGGCAACAGCGATGGGATGGCAGATGTATGGTTCTCCGGATTTGCGATACTGTCCCTGATGTAGTTCGTAGGCAAATTCAAAGGCTTTACAGATTAAAGCCGTCTCCAGAGGACAGGCATCTGGCCCATCTTCTTTCGCATTGAGGCATTCCTGAAGCCAGTCAGGAATGGCACATTTGATTTGAGGCTTTGTTGCAGTTAAGACGTTCATTATGTTTTAGATTTAGAAATTATCATCTTTTTTCTTTAAAAATAAGGACGAGCGAGTCATCAGATTTTATTAACCATTGAGAAGCTGCTCTCCCGATTTCTATTATCCAACTAATTAAGAAACTATGGGGATGTTTAATTATAGAATTTAGATTAAGATTATCGCGCTAAGAAACATAATATAGACAGAAAAAAATTTATCGATCTTCATAATGTTGCCAGAGGACCATCGCCAGGAATACCAGGAATTCAGCCGGCTTCTAGAAGAATTGCACCATCTAGCGGGCCAAGAAAATCTCGACCGGGTCGCCTTTTTCCATCGCAGTAAGGAATTACAACAGTATTTTGGCGATCGAATAATGACTTCTTACAACAGCTTTTTAGACCCTGCTGGGGGATCGCTGGTACAGTCTTACATTACGGAAATCCACAAGCAACTAAGACTGCTGGGGATGGATATAACCTTTTTGCAAGCATCTCGCAGCGATCCAACCACAAAGACGCGAAAAGAGGCCATCAGCGATCGCCTCCAAACTATAATTGGCTATTGTTCTACCCTAACTGCCAAAAATGAATCAACAACTGCAGAAGAAAGCCACAAAGATGAAAAGCCCTAAATGTAACTGCGAACTGCAACCTTCGATCTTAAACGATGTTATCTCCGTCCAATACTGTCCCGAATCTCAAGGCTTCTGGATATCCTCCATCGACTACGAAGGATGGTTGCGCATCTTACCCAACTGGTATGGGGAAGAAGTCACCCTGCCCCATCAATATATGTTTGAGGATTTCAAACCTTCCGCCTACGACAGTAAAGCGGGATTATGTCCCGAATGTGGCTTCTATCTATCCAGGGCCAAAATTAATATTAAAAGACCTTTTTATGTCGAACGCTGTATGAACTGCGGCGGTATCTGGTTCGATAACGGCGAGTGGGAGATTCTCGAACAACTCGGCCTCCACACTAGGATTAAAGAGATATTTTCCACTCGCTGGCAAGCCCAAGTCCGCCATAACCAGCATGAAGTAACGGCCCGCGTCAGTCTGATGGAACAACTGGGAGAGGAAATAGCCGATTATATCTTCCAACTAGCCGATATTTTAGAAGACCATCCCCACGGCGACGCTGCTGCTACTTATTTATTCCGCAGATGGGAAAAGAAAAGAAAAAAATTCCCTGCGAAAAACCCGTTAAAACCAGAAATAAATAATTAATTACTTTGCTACTAACAGACAATATGTCTGTTCTACGGGTATTAATTTAAGGGAAAAAATAGACAATATATCTGTTCTAGGGATTGCAAAAATGGTAATTAATAATTAATTTGGCACTGCGCCAAGTTAATTATTAATTATTAATTATTAATTATTAATTATGAACGATCGCTTATTCTGCGTAGAAAATCTGCGGGTTGCTTATCCAGAATTGCAAGGACAATCCTCTTGGGCAGTGGATAATGTTTCTTTTAGTTTAGCTCCAGGAGAACGACTCGGTCTAGTCGGCGAGTCTGGTTGCGGCAAATCTACTCTGGGGCGGGCAGCCATGAGATTGCTGCCTAAATCGAGTCGGATAGAGGGCCGCGTCACTTTTGCTGGGGAATCGGTTTTTGAAATGAACGCCCATCGACTCAGACAGTTTCGGGGGGAAGTAGTGGCTTTGGTTTTCCAAGATCCGATGACTCGGCTGGATCCTTTGATGACTATCGGGGATCATTGCGTCGAGACTCTCCAAGCCCATCAAACCCATTTGTCGAAGTCTCAAGCAAAGCAAAAGTCGATCGCAACTTTGCAGGCAGTTAATATTCCCGAAAATCGTTGGTCTCAGTATCCCCACGAGTTCAGCGGCGGGATGCGACAGAGGGTAGCGATCGCCCTGGCATTAATCCTAGACCCCAAACTGATCGTCGCCGACGAACCGACTACCAGTTTGGATGTCACGGTGGCCGCCCAGATTTTAGACGAACTGACCCGCCTCTGCGAGGAACGGGGGACATCTCTGCTGTTAATTTCCCACGATCTGGCGATGGTGGGGGAATATTGCGATCGTATCGCTGTTATGTACCAGGGCAAAATGGTGGAAACGGGCCCCGTAAAAGAAGTCCTGGCCCATCCCCAACACCAATACACCCAATCTCTCCTGGAGGCAGCCCTCCACGTTCAGTCTGTTGGGGAAGAGTTGGAAGGATCC
>CALKCV010000428.1 GCA_938083405.1 uncultured Microcoleaceae cyanobacterium
TACTCAAAGAAAGTAAGTTATTTCTTGAATGGACTGCTCCTGAATTTGAAATAGAATTGGCTGCTGAGTTAGTAGAATTACAAGTACAGCTAGCGCGCTGGCAATACACTTTATCCAATATTTGGAACGATGCCAAACAGCGACAACTACTGGGAAAAAAAGCTCGTTTGCGATCGAATAGAATGCTGAAATTATCTGGTCTTTTGTCTGTTAGTTAGACTCTGTTAGTTAAATATTTACAAGTATCCATCTCCCCCATTATCTATTTACCAATTACCAAATTTGGTAGTGGATCGCAATTCGTTTTCTAACCTCAAAATCTACTGTTGTAGTAATCGCTTTAGCGATTGATATAGATAATTAGCGATTAGCGATTACTACGAACTGTCACTACATCTTTACCACTAGCCCAAATTCCAAAAAATGGCTAAATTAAAATTACGTCGAACCGAAAATATTAGCGGCGATTTTTACGTCGATACCACTTGTATTGACTGCGATACTTGTCGCTGGATGGCACCAGAAATATTTAATCGCAGCGGCGAAAAATCTGCCGTTTACCAACAACCAACTAACGAAAAAGAAAGATTGGCAGCAATTCAGTCACTATTATCCTGCCCCACCAGTTCCATCGGTACAGTCGAAAAACCCCAAGATATTAAAGAAAGTCAGCAAAGTTTGCCGATTTTAGTGGCAGATAACGTTTACCATTGCGGCTATCATTCGGAAAGTTCTTTTGGCGCTACCACTTATTTCATCCAGCGACCGGAGGGTAACGTTTTAGTAGATTCTCCTCGGTTTGCGGCGCCTTTGGTGAAGCAGTTGGAAGCGATGGGGGGAGTGAAATATATGTATTTGACCCATCGCGACGATATCGCGGACCATCAGAAATTTCGAGAACGGTTCGGTTGCGATCGCATCCTCCACACCGACGAAGTTACTGCCTCCACTCGCGATGTCGAAATTAAACTGACTGGAGAGGAGGCGATCGCTTTAGCCCCCGACTTATTAATTATCCCGGTCCCCGGTCATACCGAAGGTCACACAGTTTTGCTTCACCGAAAGTTTCTATTTACTGGAGACCATATCGCTTGGTCCTATTACTTAAACCAACTTTACGCATTCCGCCGCCACTGCTGGTACTCTTGGTCAGAGTTGGTAAAATCCACGGGCAAATTAACCGATTATAGTTTTGAATGGGTATTGCCCGGTCACGGTCGCCGCTACCACGCCGATGCCGAGACCATGCAGGTGGAACTGAAAAAATGTCTTGAGTGGATGAAAACCGTTTAGACTAGGACCGGCGATCGCTAGTTTCTACCTCCGGGCCATCGGGGCCGATTTTCCTTCCTTAAAAAATTAAAAAAAAGTGAAGCAATGGAATTGAGGTAAAGAAATTGGGACCGCCCGTGTTAGGATTAAAAGGTGTGACCAATTTTAGGTCTAGCTATTACGGACCTCTAAAATTGCCAGCAACCTTAAAACGACAACAATTTAATTTGTAAGGAGGATAATACGCAATGACCCAAGTGATTCTTGGTGAAAACGAAACAATTGAATCAGCATTAAGACGATTTAAGCGGCAAGTTTCCCAGGCGGGAATTTTTCCAGATATGAAGAAACATCGCCACCACGAAACCCCAATTGAAAAACGCAAGCGCAAGCAAATGGCTTTGCAAAAACAGCGCAAGAGACGTTCCCGCTATCAATAATTGCCAATTATTTAAGGATAGATTTAAACTAAGTTGAAAATTAGCAGTTTATCGCTACCTTATCAATTTCTATAGCAATTTCCAACAATTTGTGTAATTATTAGGGGCAATCTATCTCCGGTTGCCCCGGTCATAGTGGGAGATTGCTAACCGATCTTGATAAGTTTAAATCTATCTCAAGATGCGCCATAGAGCGCGTCTTTATCATTATTGAAAAATACTAAATAAATATTAAGTATTAAGAAGCAAGAGTTAATAGTTAACAAACAAAAATAAAGTTAGATTAAGAGAAAAAATAATGGCTTTAGAGCCTTCAGAAATAGATATTGCCCCTTTTATAGACCACGCTTTATTAATACCAACTGCCACTAAAGAGCAAGTGGAGAAATGCTGCGATGAAGCCGATAGATTTCGATTTGCCGCAGTATGCGTCTATCCCTCCTATGTCCGTCTGGCAGCCGATCGCCTCCAGGGTAAAAAACCTAAAGTTTGCACCGTAATAGGCTTCCCTACAGGGGCAACCACCTCCAAAGTAAAACTTTACGAAGCCCTGGAAGCTACAGAAAATGGTGCCGCCGAGTTAGACGTGACCGTTAATTTAAGTTGGTTGAAAAGCGGCAAAACAGACGAAATCTATCGGGAGATGGCCGAAATTTGCGAAGAAACCGGTCAAACAGTTAAGGCAATTTTGGAAATGGGACTGTTGAACCAGAAGGAAAAACGATTTGCGGCCGAATTGTTGATGGATGCAGGGGTGTCCTTCCTCAAAACTAATACCGGTTGGTATGGCGGGGCCACGACGGAAGATGTTGCCCTTCTCAAGCAAATTACCGGAGGCAATTTAGGGATTAAGGCTTCTGGAGGCATTAAGACTCACGAGGGAGCAATAGATTTGATTATGGCCGGAGCAACTCGTTTGGGTACCTCTCGCGGGCCGGAATTAATCCGCCAGCGAGAAAAAAATTAACAATTATTGAATCGGTGAGGTACATTTTCGTTCCCCCCCTGACCCCCCTTGAAAAGGGGGGAGCCATTTCAAAGTCCCCGGGACGGTAAAAAATATTCCTCTGGCCTCCCCCGAAAAGTCAAATCTTGTTCCTC
>CALKCV010000429.1 GCA_938083405.1 uncultured Microcoleaceae cyanobacterium
CAGCATTACACTTGTCAGTCTTGCTAAAAGTAGCATCGTTGCTTTAACTATACAATTTATCGGTCTTGTTCTCACTTATTTGCTTCAAATATCTCTTGCCCATTGGATGGGGAAAACTGAATATGGCATCTATGAATATGTTTTCAGTTGGTCTCTATTATTAGCAATTCCTACAGCACTTGGTTTACCTCGCGCTGTGGTGCGCTTTATAAGTGAATACAGGGTTAAACAAGAGTTGGGTTTATTGCGGGGACTCATCCTCGCTAGCTGGTTGTTAACAGTGTCAGCGGGTTTGTTAGTCTCTCTCGCAGGTGCAGGCATTATTTTGTTACTTAACAATTATCATAACTTTACATATGCTTCCGCTTTGCTGGTCGGAATTTGGTTGGTTCCTCTACTGGCTTTAGTGCAGTTACAGCAGAATATGGGAAGGGGGGCACAGAATATTACTTTAGCTTACGCACCGACTAAAATCCTCTGGCCGATTTTATTAATTGCAGGAGGCTTTGTCCTGTTTAACCAACAAAATTCTTCCAGCATCCCAATTATCTGTATGGCAATAGTAACATTGTTAAGTGCTATTTTAATTCAAAGTGGATTAATTTGGATCGAGTTTGACTCGGAGACTTCTTATACTAAGCCGATGTACGCAACTCGTGAGTGGTTAACAGTTGCCCTTCCTTTGTTATTTCATAATACGTTCCAAAATCTTCTCAAACAAACAGATATTGTGATGCTAGGCTTGTTGGTCGGAGCAGGAGCAGTAGGAATCTACAGTGCTGCTAGTAAGACAGCTATGTGGGCTAGTTTTATTTTACAAACTATCAATATTGTTGCTGCCCCTGCTTTTGCCATCCTCCACACCCAAGGCGATCGCCAAGAGTTACAAAAAGTAGTTTCAACTGTAACGCTGTGGATTTTTGCCCCATCAATTATCATTGCTTTGTGCTTGATTCTCTTTTCCAAGCAGTTTCTAGGAGTTTTTGGAGCAGAATTTGTGGCTGCTGATTTGGTTTTAAAAATTTTGGTAATCGGACAGCTAGTTAATGCATTGTGCGGTTCTGTAGGCAATTTAATCACCATGACTGGTCATCAAAATCAGGCTCTTAAGGTATCTAGTTGTTGTGCTTTAATTAATCTAGTTTTGAATGTCATTAGTATTCATTTTTTTGGTACTCTTGGAGCCGCAATTAGTACCTGTTTTACCATAATAGTAAGGAATATTTGGATGACTGTTTTAGTAGTAAAACTTTTGAAAATTAATCCCTTATTTTTTTCTTTCGTTTTTCGGATTTTCTCGAATAAATAAAATTGGGAACGCTCGAAATAACTTATTTGTAAATCAACTGCAACAGATTTAGTTAGCAACCCAATGTACGGGATGTAACGGATGGATTTTTGGCGTGAAAACTAACAATTAACAATTAACAACTTACCATTAACAATTCATTTTCAGTACAAACTCCATGTAAACGTTTATCCCAAACATCGACGGGTAATTCTGGTAAGAAAGCAAAGTCAAAGACAATGCCAATAGTAGGTTTAGATGCCCATTCTGGCAAACTCAACATCCGATCGTAAAACCCGCCCCCATAACCTACGCGATAACCGCGCCGATCGCAACCAACGGCGGGGACGAGGATTAAGTCAACTTCCCAGGGGTCCAAAATTGTAGCATCTTCTTCTGGTTCGAGAATGCCATAAGCCCCTTTCGCCAGAATGTCTCCCGGTTGCCAGAGATGCCAGGAGAGAGACTCGCCAACGCAACGGGGAAAACCCCAAGATTTGCTCGCGGGATTAAAACCCTCCAGAGACTCGGTGAATAAAGGTTTGAGGTCCGGTTCTTGGCGAAAGCTGAAATAAGCCAAAATAGTTTTAGCTTCAATTAAGGCCCCAGAAGTTCTTAAGTGGGAGACGAGACGATCGCTCTTTTGTCTCCATTCGGTGGGGGACAAAGATTGACGTTGTTTGAGGAGCGATCGTCTAATTGTTAATTTAGACACGTTCATAGTAATCGCTAAAGCGATGCAAATTAGTATTTTTCAAACATAACCAACTTTAACACAAATTGCTATAGTTGTTAATAATTAATTTCCAAGCCTCCCTCTCCCACCGAAAATAAGAATGGCTCTCTATCTTCGTCTGGCTACAGTCGAAGATAGAGCGGAAATTATTCAATTACAGAGTAGTTTTCTTCGAGTTTTGTCATCTAAAGATTATCGACGAGAGCAAATTGAATCTTTTTTTTTTTAGATTCTTATTCAGAAGTAATTCCCAGCAAACGTCATAAATCAGTAGGGAAAAAACTTGTTTAATGGATCGTATAGAAATATTTAATCATACCATGAGGCAAAGAATCAGTAGATTAGTGAGGAAAACATTATCTTTTTCTCACTAATCAGAAAATCGTAAAGGAGCTATTTGGAATTTTATTCATCATTATAATAAATCTTTATCTTTGTCTGGCTTATGAAACCGCCACTATTTGTAACCCACTACTAGGGCATCTAGCCTAAAATTGTGGGTAAATTTTTTGGATTTCTTATTACAACTAACAACTAACAACTAACAATTGACAAAAAGCTTTAATATTTTTACCAACATTTTTAACCTAGATGCCCTACTTCTTCACTACCCAAAACTAACTAATTATCTCTCGCAAAGTTTCCTCCACTGACAGCGGCTGCCATCCCAACTCCCGACGCGCTTTCCCACCGTCGATACGCACGCAGCGATCGTAGAGGTAATGCACTCGCTCTCGACTTAGGGGCGGGTTCCAGGAAAACAACCGCCCCGCTACGTCTAATATATTACCAACAACCCTGACTAAAGCTTCTGGAACTTCCGTCGGTTCTGGAATGCCGGTCTCCCGGGAGAGAAGGGCAAACATTTCTCTGGTAGTAAGTTCCCCCGTCGAAATGATGTAATGCTCCCCCGGTTTGCCTTTCTCGATCGCCAATAGCATCGCCGTTACTAAGTCGTCAACGCGAACTATACCAGTCACGCGATCGCCTCCTACCCAGAATTTTAATTTGCCCTGCCGAAACAGATCGAATATCGGCCCGAAGTGCGGATCGCCTTTGCCAAAAATTCCCGACGGCATCAAACTCACTACCGGCAAACCTTCGGCGGCGAAGCGGTCTGCTATTTCTTGGGCTTGGTATTTGGTGCGATCGTAGGCCGAGGAAAAGTCTTTCTGGGTTCTTTGAAAACTCTCATCTATTACCTTCCCCTGGGTATCGCCGAACACTCCAATAGTGCTGCAGTAAACAACTTTGGAAACTCCCGCATCTCTGGCAGTTTCCATCACTGCCTTAGTGCCTTCGACGTTAGCGCGTTCCATTTTCGCCTCGTCCACCAAACCTAATTCTACATAAGCGGCGACGTGAAATACCGCATCCGCATCGGCGATCGCCCCTTTGAGAATTGAGCGATCGCTTACATCCCCATAAACCAACTTAACGTCGCAGTTAGCAAGGCGAGATAAATTGCTGCTGGGGCGGACTAAACCAGTTACGGAATGACCCCCCTCTAAAAGTGCTTTCACTAAATGAGAACCAGTAAACCCGCTGGCACCGGTGACAAATGCTTTCATAGTTTTTTCTCATAAATTCGATACGTCTTACAAATACTTGCTCCCGTCGCTTCTATTACTTTGCGCGAAGGAATATTATCTTCCAAAACCCAGGAAAGTTCGGCTTTTTTATAAGTTTTTTTCTTAGTAGTTCCTCCTTGCATTCCTAAATAAATTACAGCTAGCGGTACCATTTTTCGCCGATATTCAGGCAAGGAACAAATAGCAATAACCCTCGCTTCCTTAATCTGGCGGCGATACCAGAGAAACTTAAGAACTCCCAACCAGTTTAATTTGCCGTTAACCCGTTTTAAAGCAACATTATAATCTGGAAGCGCCATAAAAAAACCTACCATCTTGCCATTATCTTCCGCAATGCAAAATATGTTTGGATCCACTAGCTGTTGTAAATCTTTTGCCTCTTCGAGGAACTCTTCCTCAGTCCGGGCGGAGGAACTCCAGTTATCAGCAAAAGCCGTGGTAAATAGTTGGTAAAGACTGCGACAGTCTTCCTCGAATTCTTCACCTTTTAGCCTTAGCGGGCGGAAGCTAATTCCCGACTTAGAAGCAATTTTATATCCCTTCTCATATTTCTCCGGTAACGGCTTTTGCAAATCTAAATCGTAGGCGTAGGCATCTTTAGCTTTTTGCCATCCCGCCCGTTCGATAAATTCTGGATAATAAGATGGGTTATAGGGCATCATTACGAAAGGCTGAGAATCAAATACATCTACTAATAAAAAACAATTATTATGGGTAGATAAATCGATGGGCCCTCGGACAGTTTTCATGTCGCGATCGCTCAACCATTCGGCAGCTTTATCTAACAATCCCTTAGCCACTTCAAAGTCTTCCACGCATTCAAAATAACCAAACAATCCTATCTGTTTCTGTTCCCGTTCTATCAATCTTTTATTAATAGCAGCCACCACTCGTCCCAAAGCTTCCCCAGAAGTTTCCGAGACGGCGATAAATTCTTGGGTCTCTCCATATTCAAAAAACGTATTTTCTGGAGATAATTGTTTGGCGATGCTGCTGCGTAGAGGTTGAACCCAGTTGGGGTCTTTTTCGTAAACCTTTAAAGGCACGTTCAGAAACATTTCTTTTTCCGCAGCATTGGTAACTGGTTTTATTTTGATTTTTTTTTGGTTCATCTTGAAATTAAATTAAAGTTACTTACTTGCTTTTCCTTCATATTTGCCAAAAGACCATTCATTGCGAGCGACTAACAACTAACAACTAACAACTAACCACTGACACAAAGCCCAACTTTTTAGGTTTTCTTCAACATTAAGTTGCATCCGCTTCAAACTGTTTTTCCCACTGTTCGTGATTGATTTTAGCTTGTCGAACGATATCCGATTTAGTAATAAGTTGAGACACCAACCAGTTAACCAGAGAAAGGGGGAATTTTAGCGGTCTGGCAACATCTAAAAACAAGACTGCGCGATAACCGTCCGTATCGTTCCACACTTCGTGGAGGAAGGTGTCGTCAAAAATTAAACTTTTACCTTCTTCCCAATAAACGGTCTCGTTATCGATTTTTATTTTACAATCAGATTTAGGTTCCGGTACGAGCAACCCCAGATGATATCGAATTAAACCTTTATGCTTTCCCCGGTGTTCTCGGAGATGTTTGTGGGGGGCTAAAATGGAAAAAAAAGC
>CALKCV010000430.1 GCA_938083405.1 uncultured Microcoleaceae cyanobacterium
AATTAACAATTAACAATTGGGTCTTTGAGCTAGAATTCGTTGGTATGACTTGTTTTATACTTTTCCCTCTCTTGATTTTTTTTTGATGACAGGGGAAATTGTGGAGATGACAGGCAAGATGCCTGTCCTACGGGGGATTAAACGGGAAATTGATGACAGGCAAGATGCCTGTCCTACGGGGGTTAATATACGGTAAAAGATCTTACGACTTGCTGTAGCCTGTCGCCTACTTTTTCCCACCGATCTTCCGTGGTGGAGATGTTAAAGGTGAAAAGTTTCCCGCGACTGACGGCTACGCTGGCTAAATTATGTCGGTGTTGATTTCCTGGCAAGGTGACTGCATACTCTAATAAATAGTATGTTTTGTCTTTCGATTCTTTGGTATCGACGTTGACCAATTCTGCTTCGCGTCCCGAGTCTGGGGGGGCGATCGCGTTTTTACTCAGTTGGTATCCCACCTCCGTTGCAGTACCCAACTCAGCCAAACTTTTCTCCTCTGGTACGGGGGAAAATACTACGCTGACATTTTCTGTTGGTTCTATTAGGTCGTGGAACACTACGTCTGGACCACCGGCAACTTTCACCGATACCCAGCCATTGGGATAGAGAAATTCGTAGCCGTCGAGGGTGTCGGCATAGCTTTTTAGCCCAGCCCCAGGGGCGACGCAACCTGTCATAACCAAGGTCGCTACGACTAAAGCTATGGCCACAGTTCGCTTAAACATTTTTTGGTTTTTCATTTTCGACAATGCTGGCAGTAGGTTTTAGTTTTCCCCTGCCGCTATTTCAACATTTCTATTCTCTCATTAAATTTGTCCCAAAGACTGGTTTGGCTTTTTTTCTTCTAAAGTCTAAATTTAAAAATCAAAAATGTCCCGTTATTGATTAAAATAGTACGGTCGTTCGTTCAACTGCCCGTGGATAACCATAATATTTCCAAGCAAACCCCCTCTTCCGGTTTAGAGATTAGCGCTTCTCGTCATTTCACGGACTGGCTGCAAAGCGAGAATATTAGTCTGGCTTTTACCACTTATCAAACTTCTCGATTATTACTATTAGGAGTTAACCCGGGAGGCAAACTTTCTGGTTTTGAGCGATTATTCGATCGGGCGATGGGATTATATGCCACTACAGACCGTCTTTATCTGAGTTCTAAATATCAACTTTGGCAACTGGATAACGTGCTTTTACCAGGGCAGTTTTATAACGGTTACGATAAACTTTATGTGCCCCGCATCGGTTACACGACGGGGGATTTGGATATTCACGATCTTGCTATTGACGAGGACGAACGAATTATTTTTGTTAGTAGTTTGTTGAATTGTTTGGCTACTGTAAGCGATCGCCACAGTTGTACTCCTTTATGGCATCCTCCTTTTATTTCTAAAGTTGTCAATGAAGACCGCTGTCATCTCAATGGTTTGGCCATGAGAGACGGCAAACCTGCTTATGTTACTACTATTAGTAGGTCGGATGTGGTGGATGGTTGGCGAGACAAAAGACGCAATGGTGGTTGTGTAATTGACTTGCAATCTAACGAGATTATTTTAACAGGATTATCCATGCCCCATTCCCCGAGATTTTATCGAGATAAGCTGTGGTTGTTGAATTCTGGAACTGGCTTCTTTGGCACTGTCGATTTAGCTAATGGCAAGTTTGAACCTATTACTTTTTGCCCCGGTTATTTGCGCGGTTTGGCTTTTTGGAAAGATTGGGCTATTGTTGGTTTATCTAAACCAAGAGACCAGACTTTTTCGGGCTTGGAATTAGACGAAAAATTGCGAGATAAAGATGTCGATCCCCGCTGCGGTTTGATGGTTATCGATCTAAATACCGGTACTGTTGTAGATTGGTTGCGGTTTGATGGGATTATTACCGAATTATATGACGTTCGGGTTTTGCCAGAGGTAAAACGACCCATGGCTTTGGGTTTTCAAACCGATGAGATTAGTCGGATTTTAACTCTAGACCCAGTGGGGGAACTATAGATTTGCTATCTATTTTTAGGCTTTGCGAGTCTGGCGCTGTTATTGATGGAACCTCTCAACTGGAAAAGTAAATACCAGAAGCGACTGCGCAAAACAAGCTGTTACCGCAGACGATCGCCTCGTGCATCGAGAGCAAGTCTCTAAAATACCTGAATGTCCGTTAAATTTGGGATTAGCGCCTCATTACCGCGTAGCGTTTTCCCGATCGCTTTTTGCCGATCGCTCCTTGCTTCTCTTCAATGTCGATCTCCACCCGGGTGCATGGGGGGAATGCAAATACACAAAATACAGAGTAATTCCCTACGGAATGCTTCGCTGCTGGATCGACTTTTGCGATCGTAGTTCCGAAAAAACTTGGTAGCGATGACTGCCACCAATTAATTGTTCGTCGTCTTTATATTATAGTCTTAAGCGACGATTTCTTTTGAATGTCCGTGTTGCCAGAGATAGCTTTTAGTTTGGTAGCGATCGCCCCTTTAATGCCGAAGATTTTGGGGTAGATACCATAACTGACTTTAACACTGTCGAGAAAAATAGTATTGTTCTAAGCGAGACAACTTTTGATAAATTGGAAAGCCTTGTTGGAAAAGGTTTGAGCGCGATCGCTGAATTTGAAGCAGTCAATGGCAATAATAAGGCTAAAACTAGCGTTGCATTTATCGTTTATAACCAAAAAACGGGGGATTTCTTCTACAACGCTAATGGCAGCTAACCTGGTTTTGGTAGCGGCGGAAAGTTTGCTACTTTAGAAGGGGCACCCGAACTCAAAGCATCCGATTTCTCTCTGGGGAACTAGAGCTTTAGGAATTAATAATTAAGGACCGCCATCGCCCTCCTTAATTATTAAGCATTTTCTCGGAGATAGAATATTTTAATTAATAGTTGGCCTAGAAAATAAGAAGCGGCATTCTTCTGTTTTAATTCCTATTTCCAACTTGAATAATTGAGCAAGATTAAAATTTTTTAAGTTGAATTGCTCGTTTGCTTTTATGCGTGTTAATCTATGTAAATATTTACAACAAAAGCTACCAGAAATTAGGTAAGCTAGGCTAGAAATAAAATACACACATCGAGGGGGAGTAAAGCTCTACCATGACAAAATTAATGATTTTAGAGAAAAATAGACTGGCTTTAGATGGCCCAGTCAAAAAGGGCCAATTAGCTTCGCGGTCCGATCTGGCTGGCAGGTTGCGAAAATTAGTGGCCATCGACTCTAGGGTGGAAGATTACCAGAAGCTGGCAGGGGGGGTGGAGTTTGGGACCGACATCCTGATCCTCGACCCCCAGAGAGACGCGATCGCTCAAATAGCTAGGGCCCTGAGCGATCGCCCCGCCGACAGCCTCCAGATCGCCTGCCACGGAGCCCCGGGAGTTCTCTATATGGGCAAAACGCCCCTAACTGGAGAGAACCTCTCGCAATACAGCTACATTCTCTCGGAACTCGCAGTTAAAGATATTCATTTATATGCTTGCAACGTAGCTGAAGATAAAAACTTTATTCAAAACCTCCACCAACTAACCGGCGCTAACATCGCAGCCTCGGCCCAGAGGATAGGTAATGCCGCTAAAGGTGCAACCTGGAAACTCGAAGAGCTAGTTGGAAAAGTAACTACCACCAGCGCCTTTCTGCCAGAAGTGCGGCAGTCTTATTCGGGAGTCTTAATATCCTTTACTGCTTCGAGCGAAAACGACTTAACGAGTCGTCCGTTTAACATCAGCATCGCGGACTTCAACAGCGACGGCAGACCGGACTTAGCCGTTACGGTAGATGGCGAGGACCAAGTAGCCATTTTATTAGGAAACGAAGACGGCACCTATGCCGATCCGGTCCCTTACGATACTGGCGACGCACCGGCCTACATCGCGGTGGCAAACTTCGATGGAGACGACGACCTCGATCTGGCAATTAGCAACTATGCTTCTAACAACGTCTCAGTCTTATTAGGAGAGGGCGATGGCACCTTTGGGGCAGCTACAAACATTGATGTCGGCACTGCCCCTTACGGCATCGTGG
>CALKCV010000431.1 GCA_938083405.1 uncultured Microcoleaceae cyanobacterium
ACTTCGGAAACTTTTTTATGGGCAACGGTAAAATGCGGGTTTCGGACTCGGGACTCGCCCCGATAGCCAACGAGAGAATGGGAGTTTCAGCCGTTTCCTTAAAAACTGTCCGAACTATTGTAATTATTAATTACTTATTAACCGATCTATAAATTATTAGGGTGCGCTACCCCGAACTGCCACAGCCAAACAACTGCCCTCAAGACAAGGAGTCTAGTGCATGACTTCTCGAAATAAAAAATCCAAGCCAACGCTTCTGGTCGTCGATGACGAACCAGACAACCTCGACCTGCTTTATCGTACTTTCTATCGAGATTACCAAGTCTTGCGCGCCGACAGCGGACCGGAAGCTTTAGAGATCTTAGCTAAAGTTGGGGAAGTAGCGGTAATTATCTCCGATCAGAGAATGCCCCAGATGAGCGGAACGGAATTCCTCGGTCTGACGGCCAGCCAATATCCAGATACTATTCGGATTATCTTAACGGGCTACACCGATGTGGAAGATTTGGTGGAAGCTATTAACTCGGGTAAAGTATTCAAATACGTTACCAAACCTTGGAAAGCTCAAGAACTCAAAGCCTTAGTCAAGCAAGCCCTCGATACCCACAACGTCCTTAAGTCGCGCACTAACGATCTGCGGCGGGCCCTCCAGCAAGAATCCCTGCTTTATGCGGTAACTAATACTATCCGCTCTGCGCCCAACTACCGACAAATGCTCCAAAGAATTGTGGAAACTGTGGGGCAAATGTTTGAAGCGAGCCTGGCTGTTTGCCGCCCCTTCCAAGATAACCAAGTCCAAGAAGAATTTTTTGTTTACCAAAAGCAAGAACCCAAAGCTAATAATGGGTTAGTCGATCGCCAAAAATCCGATAACAACCCGGACAAGATCGGCAAGGAACTTCTCGCTGAGATAGTCTGGGAAACTACTGATGTTGAGGTGATCCCGGATGTGGAGACTGAGGAGAGGTTCCAAGAAGACATCCCAGAAATTCAACAACGCAAACAAGCTCTCTTGGCTGCTAATATCCGCTCTAGTTTGGTCGTTCCCCTATTCTACCGACTGGACTTGACTGCAGTTTTAGCGCTCCACCAGCGCGAAGAACCCCGCTACTGGGAAGATCGTGAAGTCCAATTATTGATTACTGTTGCAGATCAGGCGGCTTTGGCTCTCTCTCAGGCGATCGCCTACGAACAAGCTAAAGCCCTCGCCCAACGGGAGGCCTTGGTTAATTCGATTACGGGCGCTATTCGCTCGACTTTGGATCCCAAACATATCTTCGCCGCTATTACGGAAAAGTTGGGAGAAGCTCTCCAGGTGGAAGGCTGCGCTCTATCTTTGTGGACCCAAGAAGACGAGTACGTTCAGTGCGTCGGTCTCTACGATGCTTCGGAACGCTCTTCAGTGGTGAGCAGTCAGTGGTCGGAAAAAACTCCCACGGAAAAACAAGCCGAGATAGTCGATCGACAGCCCAAAAGACTGCCTCCTTCGGATTTTGCTGGTGGGCGTTTGCCGCAGTCGGTAGCTCCTATTCGCGGCAACCCGGTGTTGTTAGAACTGCTCGAAACTAAACAACCGGTGGCGGTAGGCGATCTGGGCGAACGCCCGGAGTTCAACGTTACCGAATTGCCTTTGCGTTCTAGCGCCAGGGCTTTGTTGGTGGTGCCGTTAATTTATGACGGTAAGATTATCGGTAGTATTTCTCTGCGCCACAATAAGGCGAAACATCGCTGGCTGACTTCTGAAATCGAGCTAGCTCAAGCGGTGGCATCTCACGCGGCGATCGCCGTTCAACAATCTCGCCTCTATCAAACTACTCGCCAACAAGCGGAACGACTTTTAGAAGCCGATCGCCTCAAAACGGAATTTTTCCAAAACATCTCCCACGAGTTTAGAACTCCTCTTACTTTAACTATCGGACCTTTAGAAGCTGCTGTCAATAACGATCGAGATTTGCCGAAGGAACAAGGGGCGATCGCTCTGAGAAATTGCCGCCGTCTCTTGCGTTTGGTCAACCAACTCCTAGATTTGCAGCGACTGGATGCCGGACGAATGCAGCCGAGTTTTCGTCCCTGCAATGTTGTGGCTTTCTGCCAAAATATTATCGAGTCTTTTACTCCTTATTGCCAGAAAAAAGGCATTTCTTTAATTAGCAAATTGAGCGATCGCTGCCCTCCAGTTTATTTAGACGTAGAAAGATTCGATAAAGTCCTCTACAACCTCCTTTCTAACGCCATGAAATTCACCCCATCGGGGGGCAGCATTACTATTTCTCTCGAAGAAGTCGGACATCTTTGTTTGTTACAAGTAAAAGATACCGGTATCGGCATTCGTCGAGAACAAATTCCTTATTTATTCGAACGCTTCCGCCAAGCAGAAGGCTCCGCCAATCGTTCTTACGAAGGCACCGGTTTGGGTTTAGCTTTAGTTAAAGAATTAGTAGAAATGCATCGCGGTCAAGTTCGGGTAGATTCTACCTACGGCGAAGGTACTACTTTTACAATTTGGTTGGAAACAGGAACCAATCATTTACCCCCAGACCAAGTTTTAGAAATACCGGCGGAGTTAGATTCTTCTCGGGTTGCCGTGGAGCTATCCGATGTGGAAGCCGAGTTAGAGGACACCGAAGATCTATTTGTTAAAAATTCCTCAGAAAACGTGGAGCCAATAATCGGTAAAGGATTGGCTACTATTTTAGTAGTTGATGATAATGCGGACTTAAGAAATTACGTTGCTAGAGTTTTAAAACAAGCTAATTTTGATATAGTATTCGGTCGCGATGGAGCGGATGGATTAGTCGTAGCTAAAAAATACGATCCAGACGTGATAATTACAGATTTGATGATGCCAAAAGTATCCGGTTTGGATTTAATCAAAAACGTCAGAGAAACGGAGGAATTGAAGGGAACTCCGATTATTTTGCTGACAGCAAAAGCCGACGAAGATACGAGAATAGAAGGGGTAGAAAGGGGGGCGGATGCTTATTTATCAAAGCCGTTTAACGATAGAGAGTTATTAGCAGAAGTTAAGAATTTGTGGGCGCTTAAAGAAAATGAAAGACGAGTTCAGGAGTTGAATAAATATTTAACAGAATCGGTTTTGCGTCGTTTTTTGCCTCCAGAGATGGTGCGGCGGGCCGCTGCAGGAGATTTAGCTTTAGATCTGCGTCCCGAACCTCGCTTGATAACGGTTTTGTTCAGCGATATAGTTGGCTTTACTCAGATGTCGAATAGTCTGCGAGCCCGCCGCATAGCCGAATTGTTGAACGAGTATTTGGCGGGAATGACTAAGGCTATATTTAGCAATGGCGGCACGGTGGATAAGTTTGTCGGGGATGCGGTGATGGCTCTTTTTGGTTCTCCCGAAGAACTGCATCCCCAAGAACAGGTGCGTCGGGCCGTAGCTTCGGCCCGCGCCATGTTGAAGGCTTTGGACGAACTCAACGATCGCTGGCAGCAGATGGGGTTGGTGGGGGATAATGGCGTCCCAGCGGTGCGCTTCCGTTGCGGCATTCATCAGGGATATGCGGTGGTGGGGATGTTTGGCGGGGAGGAGCGATCGGATTTTACCGCGATTGGCCCCTCGGTGAATATTGCCGCCCGCCTCCAGGAGGCTGCCCAACCGAATACGATTTTGGTTTCGGCGGTGGTGGCCGATTACGTTAACGAGGCCGAGATTGAGAAGTATGGGTCTTTGAATTTGAAGGGTATAGATGAGAAGGTGTTGAGCTTTCTGGTGAGTCGAGAGGCCGCAGGGGGATAGGATTTTCGTCTCTTGTGGGTTTGGTTCCGGGAACCTCCACCCAACAGCGATCGCTTCTGGACGGCCAATTGGTATGTTATTCAACGGCCAGTACGGAACCCAACAGCGATCGCTTCTGGACCGCCAATTAGTACCCTATTAAAGGGCCAGTGTCCAATCAGAATTGATAATTTAGATTTTAGATAATGACAAAAAAATTTGTCGCGACCGTTGCAAATTGAAAAAAGGCTGCTATAATAGAAAACGTTGAGAAAAAAACGCGGGTATAGTTTAGTGGCAAAACCTTAGCCTTCCAAGCTAATGATGGGGGTTCGATTCCCCCTACCCGCTTTAATAATTTGGATTTATTAGCAATAGATTGGGCGAAACGAAGTCCGATCCATACAAATAACCCAGAAACCCGGTTTTTTAGAAAAACCGGGTTTCTTAATTCGTAGCTTGGATGTCCTGAGTGCAACCCAAGGATAATATTATAGAGGGCGCGTTACAGTTTCCTGGGGTTAGAACAAGTCATTAACACAAGAAAAATTACGAGCCAATTAAACTTAAAAAACGTCAATTTGATTGTAACAGTTTTGACAAAAGAGCGTCTTCCCTATTCCCTAATCGCAATTCCCAATTGCCTGAGAGTTCGCCGCGCCAACTTCAAATAACTTTTCGCAGTATCGTAACGCATCCCGATATCCTCAGCGATCGCCGTAACAGACTCCCCCCATTCCCGCCGCGCCAAAATCGTCGCCCAAGTCTGGGCAGTATCCTGCACCCGCTTGGTATCGCTACGCTTCCTTTGCGCCAAAAAGATATCGGTCAACTCGGCAATTCTTTCTGCCAACATCTGCTGCATCGCTGGCGTCGTTACAATCTCCTCCTCCAACCAACCGATCCTGGTTTGCCCCAAACCAAAAGTTGTCTTGTGTCCCGTACCCACATAAGGCGCTAACTCAATCAAAGCATAAAATAACTCTTTAAAATCCGGGTTTTTCCCAGCCGATCGAGACAAATTCAACTCCACCGAACCGGTAAACCCCGTCACCATTCCCCTTTTCCCGGCGGCAACTTTAGCAGATTCGATCTTGTGGTGACTGATGACAACCTGTTCCTCCACCCAATCTAAAAACTCCTCCTGAGAAAAAGCCTTTCCCGAAAAATTGTTCCACCGCCGCAGATAGCTATGGAACAAATTCCTCGGCACCGGTAGGGGGAGGTGATTTTTCTTTTGACGAAAGCTGGTGGGAGTGAGAAAAGTAAGTTTGACATTAGCACCAGTGACGGCGGTATCGGCCAACAACTGAGCGTAATTAGTAGCAGGCAGAGTAATTTCCCAAGAACGAATCGAGAGTGGGGCGCCGTGGAGGGATAGCTCTTCGGGCAAATTTCTCACCCAATCAGCCAACCAATTCGCCACGGACGAAGACAGCGCCGTTACATACCAGCGATAAGTCTGGTCTGGCGACACTTGGAAGCCCTTACCCGCAGGCAATAGCGGACCCTGCAGGTCGGAGATTGTAAAAGCCTTCTCCATTTGCTCGTCGTGCAGTTGCGCCGAGAGTTTCGGATCGCTCTCGCGAACCCGATCGAGAAACCAGGCGTGGAGTCCCGTGCTGTATTGGGGGTATAAGTAACCGTTTTCCACGGGAACTAACTCTAGGCTTATTCCCACCAACTCGGTTTTCACCGGCCAGGGCCTGCGGCTATTAGTCTTTTTTCTGGTTTGGGCGCTTTTGGTCGTGCTTTTTTTTGCAGTTCTCGTCGTTCTGGTCGTTTTCGTCGTTTTTCTCATAGTTTTGTTTGGGTTTGCTCTCCCCTTCCGGGGTTTTGAATTAGTTTAGCATCTCAACGGTAATTTTTTCCCTGGTGCTGCTGGTACGGCTAATATCAATTAACAATTAATAATTAATAATTAATAATTGAATATTGGTGTGGGTTCCTTGTTCCGCCTTGCATTTCCCTTTTTCCTCTCTTTATTTTATAAAGGTTATTTATTGCGACTTGATATAAGTAGTCGTGCAACATAATTTGAACAAAAATTTTTGAGCCGATCGCGCCTGTATTAACGGTAATTCGCAACCCTGACGACGAACGTCCGACAATTATTAATTATTAATTATTAATTATTAATTACTTAAACAGACCTGCCCTGGCGACCTTCAAACTCGCCTTTAACGACAAAATGCTCGAAACCGCTGCCGAAAATGCCGTTTTCTACCGCTTCGGCAACTCCGGGGTTGGCGGCGAGGTAAAACTCTTCGTCGAATTCGGCGGCGCGGCGATCGCGTCCTTCGTAAAAACCAAAATTGATGAAATGCTCGAACCCGCTGCTAATCTCCCCCCTCGCCACAGGTGCGGCAACATCGGGATTTTCTGTTAAATAAAGAGTTTCGTTATATAAAGGACTGGGGTTGCGACCTTGGAACAAACCTGTGCGGATGAAATGGTCGAAACCGTTTCTATATAAACCGTTGCTGATGACTCTAACTACATCGGGGTTACTCCCTAAGTAAAATTCTTCGTCGTAGTAAATCTCGAAGGGGTCGATACCGTTTTCTACCGTATAGGCGACGAAATCTTGAAAGCTGTTTTGAGCAGGAGTTGGCTCTGCAAAATCTCTTATTTCTTCCAGTTGTCCGACATTTCTCAAGCTGCCCTCCCCAGTAACACCGGTTAAAGAGTCGAAGCGATCGCTCGTCGCTTCTGGA